>JAYVRF010000060.1:0-9405 GCA_043756925.1 Arcicella sp.
GTTATAAACCTTACGAAGGAAAAATTACGCCTGATAGTTCAATGAAAAATGCCCCAATTGCTTCATGGTTGGTGAAAGATGATAGTAGATTTACATTCAGAGTCATGGATGAAAAGACTCACAAAATTGTGGAGAAATGTACCGTAAAATTAACGGACGTAAAATCAAGTCAGGAATTAATATTATCGAAAAATGGTGATGAATCTTCGGCTGAATTAAGTCCTGTAGCGAGTTACATACTTGAAATTGAGGCAGTTGGATATGCTAAATATACGAGTAGAATTGAGCCAAATTCAGATAGAAAACGTGATGTTCAATTATTGAAAACCAAAGAACCTGTGATGGCGCAACAATCTACGTTATCAGCAAGCGCCACAAATTCGAAGGAAAAATTGCCAATTTCAACGGTTAAAAGTTTTGATAAAATTGAGAAAGGAAAGGCAATTGCTTTGAATAATGTTTACTTTGAACAGAGCAGTTTTATCATGCAAAAAGAGTCATATCCAGAATTAAATAAGGTTGTTTTGATGTTAAAATCAAATCCACAAACGAAAATTGAGATTGGAGGACACACTGATAATATTGGTGATAATCGTTTGAACTTAGCTCTTTCAGAAAATCGTGCAAAAGTAATTTTGAATTATCTCGTAAGTAAAGGAATTGACGAAGACCGTTTGTTACATAGAGGATACGGTGGAGTAAAACCCGTTGCTCCGAACGATTCGGAAGATAACAAAAAGAAGAATCGTAGGGTTGAGATTGTGGGCATTCAGTAGAGTATTCATGGAAGCCTTCGCTTTGAGTGAAGGTTTCCTTTTCCAATAATATTTTAACAAAAACACATAGTAATGAAAAAGCAACTTATTATTTTATTTTTTTTATTAATCGCCAATTTTGCGGTTCAAGCACAATCGGATGCGAATTCACGATTGTATGAATTGCGTACTTATTACGCCTCGGAAGGCAAATTCCAAGACTTAATGAATCGTTTTCAACAGCATACTCTAAATTATTTTTATAAGCATAATATGCGTTTAGAGGGTTTCTGGCTACCTTTGGGAGAAAATAAAGAGAATAAATTGGTTTATCTCCTTTCCTATCCTTCACGTGAGGCAAGGGACAAATCTTGGAAAGAATTTATGGGTGATAAAGGTTGGATTACGGTTATGAAAAACTCGGCTATGAATGGTGAAATTGTAGCGAAAGTTGAAAACGTATTTTTGAAAACCACAGATTTTTCCCCAAATAATATGAAATCAGTTGGTGATAGAGTGTTTGAATTACGTACATACAAGGCAACTCAAAATCATTTGCCAAATTTGATGTCACGTTTCAGAGACCACACCGTGAAATTATTTGAAAATTACGGCATGACGAACATTATGTATTGGAATCCAACGGACAAAGAACAAGGTTCGGAAGATATATTGATATATTTTTTGGCTCATAAATCAAAAGAAGGCGGTTTGGCTTCTTTCAAAACTTTTGGAGGAAGTCCAGAATGGCAAGCCATAAGAAAAGCATCCGAAGAAAAAGCGGGTGGGTCATTGACAGTTTCGGTTAAGTCAGAATATATGATTCCCGCAGAATTTTCACCTTTGAAATAATTGTTGAACGGGCGGCGAACTGCTTGTTGAATTGTCGTTATGAGTTCAATAACATAATCTTTGGCGAGTTCACAATTTTATGAGAGGTTCGCCGCCCGTTCAACAATTCAACCTTCAACAACTAAGCAAAATGTCAAAACTCGCTCTCATCACAGGTGCTACTTCGGGCATAGGAAAGGCAACTGCCGAAGCCTTTGCCGGTGTAGGAATTAATCTTATCCTCTGCGGAAGACGTTTAGACCGTCTTTACGAAATTCAAGAATCACTTTCAGGAAAAGTGAAAGTAAATATTCTCGGGTTTGATGTGAGGAATCGTCAAGAGGTTGAAAAGGCTTTAAATACGCTCCCAGAAGAATTACGAATTATTGATATTTTGGTGAATAATGCTGGCAATGCTCACGGATTAAGCCCGATTCAAGAAGGAAATCCTGATGATTGGGATGCCATGATGGATGGAAATGTGAAAGGATTATTATATGTTTCAAAAATGATTATGCCGTGGATGATTAGTCGCAAAAAAGGACACATTGTCAATATCAGTTCAATCGCAGGCAAGGCAACTTACCCAAATGGAAACGTATATTGTGCTTCAAAAGCAGCAGTTGAGGCAATTTCGGAAGGAATGCGTTTAGACTTGAATCCTCATGGAATCAAAGTTACAAATATTGCCCCAGGTGCGGTTGAGACAGAGTTTTCGTTGATAAGATTCAAAGGAGACGATAAAAGAGCGGAGGCAGTTTATAATGGCTTTGTACCGTTAACTCCCCAAGATGTGGCAGAAACAATTGCTTTTGTAGTAACTCGCCCTGCCCATGTGGTATTGGCGGACGTTACTTTGTTACCTTTGGCACAAGCATCAGCAACGGTACTTCGTAGAGATTCCTAAAATAATTTTGTTACTGATAAAATTTTAAACTGTAATTTATGTGTACCTACATGAATTTTCATTTTTTATCAATTAAAATATTTATTTGTCATAAAGTGAAGTAAATAAACTTTCATTTAACAGATATTTAATAGGGAAAAGTATATATTTGTTTTAATTTTCATAGTTAAATAGGTTTAGAGGTTAAACAGATAAGGGCGGGAGTTTCTCCTGTCCTTATTTTTATTTTACGAACTTTAAAAATAAGAAATTGATAAGGCTCTACAACCAAGCGTTAAATTACCCTATTCATACGTCAACCAATAATATCCGTAATGGGCTGTTTCACCCTGTGTTTTAGCTTTTGTCCGAAAATGCTCAACTTGCAAAGGTGCACCCGCCGTTGTATCTGTCTCACAATAAGCACATTTATGCTTATAAAGCGTTTCTAATGCTACTTTGGTTTTATCTCTATAAATCGAACCATTGAATTTATGCTCATTTTTAGTGATTAAAGCATCTTTAATGTGGTCGTTTCGTTTCGATTTTACTAATAATTCGGATGGATTTTCAAAGTCTTTTTTAATACTAATTATCGTTTTCTGGGTGGCTATTTTGAAGTTTTAGGTAAAATAATTTATCTGGAAAATTTTCATCTCTTTTCTCAAATTCTCCAAAATACTTAGCCATTTTATCGTTTTCCTCCATTTCAGTCATGGAATCTTCCGTTCTGACTTCGTTGATATTTTCGTTTTGAACAGAAATAAAATCTTCCATATCAAAAATTCCTGATGTCAAAACTAAGTTTGGTGTGAGGTTTTTCAAATCAATATCAACGTGTTCAACTTAAATTCCACGCTCTTTTGTTCGATTAACTTTTAAGATAACAGAATTAGACTCAGCCCCTAAAAGTGGAATTGGACTGTGCGTTGAAACAATGAACTAAATTTTTGAAAATACCTTAGAAAACTGTCCAATGAGTTGTTTTTGCAATTTTGGGTGTAAATGCAAATCAATTTCATCAATCAAAACGATGCTTTTAATTCAGAAGGGTCTTTGACTTCGGGCTGATTTTTCGAGAGCCTCACAATCATATCTCCCGCCAAAGCAATGATACTTTTGAAACCTGATGCTAATTTTTTGAAGGGTAAAGGAGTGTAAGTAATGTTATCATCTTCACTGTTGATTTATCTTTCAATATATTCAATTTGATTGGTGTCTTTATTGAATTGTATGTTTGAAATATTAGGAATTAACGCACAAATAGACCTACTCAAGAGATTAAAACGCTTCTTATCTTTATATTCCAAACGTTCTAAATCAGCGTTAATATTAAATAAAAATCCTTCTGAATTGAGAAGATTATTAGAAATTGGATTATTTTTATCTTCGGCATTCTCACTTTTGGACCTCGTAGATTTAAACGACTTGGATTTATTGAATAAAGGTATTTTCAAAATCCTGTAAATCCTCCAATCCAACGAATCCAAACTCGAACAAAATTACCCTCTACAAATCCTCAATCCGAAACAAGTGCATCGGCATTAAATTTGGATTCAATTCGATGGCATTGTATTCACCTCGCCAAAAATACTTTGACCCCGTTATTAAATCATGGACGATATATTCTTCGTCAGGTCTTTTTCCAATTAAATTCAAAGGAATTCTTACGTAACCACCTTGAGAATTGTATGGGTCAAGATTTACGATGGATAAAATTCTATTTCCATTCCAAGCGGTCTTCAAATATGCCAAAATATTATCGTTTTGAATATCGCAAAAAGTGATATTATTGGTTCTCTGCAAAGCCGTATTTTCAACTCTTGCTTTATTGGTCATGCGGATAATATGCGTTAACTTATTCTCCATTTTCCAGTCCCATTGTCTTATTTCGTACTTTTCAGAATTTTTATATTCCTCTTTTCCTGGGTTGGCTTCGTTAATCATGTGTTCATAGAATGGTCCAAAAATGCCGTAATTAGATGATAAAGTTGCCGCCATAAAATACCGAATCAAAAACATAGGTTCGAGTCCGCCTTGCAAACTGTATGGTAAAATATCGTGCGTATTTGCCCAAAAACTTGGTCGCATATATTCAGTTTGGGCGTTTAATTCATTCATATAAGTCATTAAATCCCATTTTGAGTTTCGCCACGTGTAATAGGTATAAGACTGCGTATAACCCAATTTTGCCAATTGTTCCATCACTTTTGGCTTCGTGAATGCCTCCGCTAAGAAAATCATATCAGGATATTCTGCCTGCACTTCAGCAATAACCCATTCCCAAAAACCAAACGCTTTTGTATGCGGATTGTCCACTCGGATGATTCTAACTCCCCATTCTGCCCACGTCCTCATCACGTGTTTTAGTTCTTGCCAAAGCCCCTGCCAGTTCTCCGATTCAAAATTTAGTGGGTAAATATCTTGGTATTTCTTCGGAGGATTTTCAGCGTACTGAATCGTGCCATCAGGACGAATTTTAAACCATTCTGGATGCTCTTTTGCCCAAGGGTGGTCGGGCGAACATTGAATTGCTAAATCCATCGCCAACTCAATACCCATTGATTTACAGGCAGTTACCAAATGTTTCAAATCGTCTAATGTTCCTAATTCTGGGTGAATTGCCGTGTGTCCTCCCAATTCTGAACCAATACCATAAGGAACCCCAGGCTCATCTTCTTGACAAGTTGTTGAGTTATTTTTGCCTTTCCGAAATTGCGTTCCGATAGGGTGAATTGGTGGAATATACAATACATCAAAACCCAAAGATTTCATGCGGGGCAACACGTTTTCTTCAACATCCTTGAAAGTTCCATGTGAATTACGTTTAGAGGAGGCAGACCGAGGAAACATCGAATACCAAGAAGAGAAAGCGGCACGTTCTCTGTCTGCCCACATTTTTAATTCCCCATGAATCGTAACGTGCTGTTTATCAGGATATTGATGAATAAATTGGTGCATCAAAGGGCTACTCGAAAAGGCAACGGCTTCTTCATAATGTTTGGGGTTACGGAAGAGTTTTGCGTAAGATTTCAGTTCGGGTTTATCTTCTTTTGTGGCAATTTTAGCCATCGTTTCCAAAATATTTGCCCCAACCAATAGTTCCACATTCACGTGTTGTCCATCCTTAACTTTCATCTCCATTTCATGTTCCCAAGAGGATGAATGATTAACCCAAGCCTCAATTGTGTAGGTATAAAAACCATTCTCAGAAACCGTAAAATAGGCTTCGTAATGGTCATTCAACGTGAAATTCATGGGTACGCTCGTCCAATTTTTGTCCTTCGAGAATTTATAAAGAAGATTGGCAGACAGTAAATCGTGTCCATCTAAAAATATATCGGCATCTACTTTTATTACATCGCCCACGAAGGCTTTTACGGCAAAACGCCCTGCTTCTAACTGTGGAGATATATTTTCAATAATTACTCTTTGTTGTCCTTGAATGCTTGCAGGAATTGGATTCATAGTGTTTTGTTAAATGCTTTGGTACGGGAAATAAATTATCTTATTGAGTTATAAACTGCATTTTACACGTTTATAAAAATTGGCACGCAAATTGAATATATTAAGATTATTGTTCCAAAAAGTGCTTAGATTTGCAGTATCAGTAATTTTATTCTGAATCAGAACGCAATAATATAAATAATTCTTGAAAGATTGTATTAATTATCATCATTACTAAGTTAAAATTTAGCCCGAGTATACATTTAAACCATAATTGCCATGAAGAAGATAATCGCATCAACATTGATTGTTTTGTGGTTTTCTGCTCAATTAGTAGCAAACCAAATTAATATAGGTAACAACGGTGGGGAAGAAGGAACCGCCCGTTATTATGCAGCAAACCTCAAAGGAAAATTGACCTCGTTTGGTGAAAAATACGACGATTCCCAATTAACGGCTTCACACTCAAAATATCCATTAAACACCTTACTGAAAGTTACAAATTTAGATAATAATCTTTCAGTTCAGGTCAGAATTAATGATTATTGCAAATGTGAAGAAGAAGGGAAAATTATTAATTTATCGAAAGAAGCCGCTTCAAAATTAGGCATGATTGCAAGTGGAAAAGCAAAGGTAAGATTAGAAGTTGTGTCGCAACCAACGCCCGACAAAGTGATTGATAAAGCCCTTGACAACCTTCTGAACAAAGGTCGTGAAGTAACTGCCAAAGAAGAAGATAAAGAAACGAAAGAGGTAAAACCTGCCACGTCGAACGCAATATCGACGTCCAAAGTATCCGTAGAGCCTTTTTCAATCAATCATACGTTTGACATTGGCGGTGCTGAAAAAAATCCGAAAGGTTTTGGAGTTCAAATAACGGCTCTTTCAAGTTTGAACATGGTACAGGATTTATACGATGAATTATTGAAAATGGGCATTAAAAAAGAAGAAATTTACGTGCAAGTTGGGGCAAAAGATACGGCAAAAATTTACCGATTAATGTTTGGTGAATTTTACACAAAAGAAGCCGCCAATGAGAAATTGACTTGGTTATCGCAACGTGGATATAAAGGCGTTATTCGTTCTCATTATAATTTATAATGTTTGTAATTCGAACTTTCCAGTTCAAAGATTGATGTGTGAAAAGTTCAAAATCAGTAGTTTGGGCTTTTTTGCGTAACCAGAACTTTCCAATTCGGTATTTAGTAAAAAGCGAACTGGAAAGTTTGAGTTATATTCCCCCCAAAATATCCTCAATCAAATCATTCATTTGATTTCCCTGGATTTGTGGTTTTTTGTAGCGACTATCAAAATAAAAAGGCTCAATTTTTGTGATTAATGCTTCATTTATACACTCGTGAAGTGGATTCAAAAGTACGTTGTATGATAATTCAGTTTGAAGTGAATGTACGGCAGTCGGGAGTTGTAAAGCTAAGTGATTTTTATGCTGAAACCATTGATTAGTAACCGATTGAAGCGTTCTTGGAGCAGGATTATTTCGCCAATTTTTCGGTAACATTTCTGGTTCAATGGTTAATATTTCTTTCTCGTGAATTTCAATCGTGGCAACTAACATATCTGGAAGTTTACTATTCGGAAATCCTTCAAAATAATGCACTAAATATTCCAAAGAAGCCAATTCCACCGTTCGTGAGGTGTAGACAATGGGCATTCCAACAGGATTCCACCGTCCACCCGTGAGTTCCGCCCCTTTACCCGATAAAAAATCTTTTGGTAATCCATACCGTGCCGATTGCAGACGATAGAGTCTAATCATGAATACGTTCCAAATTCAATTCTGCTCAAAACATTGTCTACCAATTCAAAACCCGTAACGGTATCCAATAAATCTAAGGCTGATTTATCCCCAAATATTCGCATAGACTGCTTCATCCACGGCTTGAAATCTTCAAGAGTTGAGAAAACTTCTTCGCCGTGCTGATATAATAACATCAACTTTAAAAGGCGTTCAGTTGAAGACGTATCTAATTGTATATCAGGAGAATAACGATGAAAAGTTCGTTCAGAAATATTCAAAATTCGAGCCATGTCACGGTCGGAAAGACTTAATTTTTGAGCTACTAAATCAACTGCCGCACGACTCAATCCTTTCCGAGAAAGTTCAATTAAATCTAAAGGATTTTTTAGACGATTTATAACAAGTGTGTGTTTCATAATCTATAATTTTACAATATGGCGTAAATATATATGCCATTTGGCATTTTTACAAATTTTACTAAAAAAGAATTATAAAATATGATATTATTTTTACAGAAATATAAAATTAATATCTTTGTGGGCTATGCAACGCAAACTCATTCTTTCAAGTCCACTTCTGGAAATCACCATCAGCCGTCTCTGTCAGGAATTGATAGAGAATCACCAGGATTTTGCCGATTCGGTCATCATTGGTCTGCAACCAAGAGGCATTCATTTTGCCAAACGAATTCATCAAGAATTAGAGGATATTACCAATGTGAAAATCCCCTTCGGATATTTGGATGCAACCTTTTATCGGGACGATTATCGCCGTCGAGAATTAGTGAAAGCTAATGAAACAAAAATTTCCTTTGTCATTGAAAATAAGCGAGTTATCTTGATTGATGATGTATTGGCAACGGGCAGAATGGTACGTTCAGCCTTGGATGCCATGACCGCTTTTGGTCGCCCAGAGAAGGTTGAATTGTGCGTTTTGGTGGACAGAATTTATAATAGAGATATTCCAATTCATGCGGACTATGTAGGCAAAAAAGTGAATACTCTGGACTCAGAAAAGGTATTGGTAGAATTAAAGGAACAAGGATATGAAACGGATAAAATTTGGTTAATTACAAATTAAAATGAAAGAATGTTTAACCTTAAAGTATTTTAAAAAATCGTAAATAACTGATTATTAATTACTTGAAATTGGGTATTGACCATTGAAAATTATTAATAAGATTAACGAATATCGCATAAAATAAAAAAATGCAAAAACTTAGTACAAGACATTTATTAGGCATTAAAGACCTCACGCCCGAGGATATTGAACTCATTATGGCAACCGCCCGTGAGTTTAAAGAAGTCATTAATCGTCCCATCAAAAAAGTACCTTCTTTGCGTGATGTAACGATTGCAAATATCTTTTTTGAGAATTCTACCCGTACTCGTTTATCATTTGAATTAGCCGAAAAACGTCTCTCTGCCGACACTATAAACTTCTCAGCATCAAGTAGTTCCGTTAAAAAAGGAGAAACACTTTTAGATACAGTCAATAATATTTTGGCAATGAAAGTGGATATGATTGTGATGCGACACGCCAGTCCTGGGGCTCCTCATTTTCTTTCAAAGCACATCAAAGCCAACATCGTGAATGCTGGTGACGGTACACACGAACATCCAACGCAAGCCCTTTTGGACTCGTTTTCGATGCGTGAAAAATTAGGGGGAAATTTAACAGGTAAGAAAATTGCCATCATCGGCGACATCCTTCATTCAAGAGTTGCC
>JAYVRF010000061.1:0-33088 GCA_043756925.1 Arcicella sp.
GCTCAAAAAACAGTCAAGGATTTGACTGTGGCAAGTCCCGAAAGTGTAGGATTTTCAGCCGACCGACTCAAACGAATTGATACCCATCTACAAGACCATTTAGTTAAAAAATGGATTCCCGGAGCGGTTGCAATGGTGGCTCGCAAAGGAAAAATCGTCTATTCAACCAATATTGGCACAAGTGGTATCAATATGCAGGATATGAAAGTAGATGATATTTTTAGATTAGCATCCATGACCAAACCCATCGTAACGACTGCCATCATGATTTTGGTCGAAGAAGGAAAATGTGTCTTGGAGGATCCCATTTCTAAATATATTCCTGAGTTTAAAAGCCCCGTGGTTTTAAAAGAAGTAAATGTCAAGGATTCTACTTTTACTTCCGAACCATCAACTTCCGAAATAACCATTCGACAATTACTTTCGCATACTTCGGGCATTGGGTATGGTTTCACAAATACCAAAATTTCGGGTATGATTTATGGTAAAGCTAAAATTCCAGATGGGGCAAATATAGAAAGTGCTACCATTGCCGAAAAGATGAAAATATTAGCAAAACAGCCTTTATTGCACGCTCCTGGCACTAAATGGACGTATGGGTTGGGGATTGATGTAGCGGGGTATTTAGTGGAAATACTATCAGGAAAAACGCTTTCTGATTTTTGTGAAGAACGTATTTTGAAGCCTTTGGACATGAAAGATACGCACTTTTTCAGACCCGAAAGCGAGGAAAATCGTATGGTGAATGTCTACACCGAAATCAACGGAAACTTGTTGAATGCCATGCCTTTCCCCCAAGCAAAAAACCTGTATTTCCCGACTCGTGGGGCAAAAACGTATTTCTCGGGTGGGAGTGGTTTGTCTGGTACTGCCGCTGATTACATGAAATTTATGCAGATGATTTTGAACGGAGGCACCCTCAATGGCACTCGAATTTTGGGTAGAAAAAGCATCGAAGCCATGAGTAATAACCAAATTGGGGACCTTGCTATCAATGCCGCTGGTACAAAATTTGGCTTAGGGTTTTCGGTAGATTTGCAACAGAGTTCCTACCGAAAATTAGGTTCTGTTGGGCGTTTGGGTTGGGGTGGACTTTATAACACACTCTTCTGGATTGATCCAAAAGAACAAATTATAGCCGTATTAATGACCCAAATTTATCCGAGTACGCACCAAAAAGAATTGTATGATAAATTTGAGAATTTGGTCTATCAAGCCCTTGTGGATTAATGAAAATAGTATAAAAACTTATCAAAATCAAAGATGCCATTGCTCCGAGCGATGGTATCAAGTTTAACAACCACTAACAAGCCCAACCATGTCATTGATCATCACGGTTTACGTTCCAGAAGGAATTGTACTTGCTGGCGACAGCCGACTTACCCTAAACTGGACGGATAAAACTCAAACGGGTGAACACCATAATTCAATTACAACGTCTGATTCCTACACAAAAATATTTTTATTGGCGGACAAATTTGGACTCGGTGTTTTTGGTGAAGTATTTGTCAATGAAATTAATATATGTGGATTCATCAATCAATTTGTCCAAGAAAATATTAACGAAAATACAACCATTGACGAAATTCCAGAACGTTTGATTTATTTCTTTGGAGAAAAGTTAAACTATCCTGTAACCCATTTTTATTTAGTAGGTTATAAAATGGAAGACGGTGTTTCAGTGCCTCATACTTACTCCATCGCTCTTGCTGAGAAAAATTACAGAAGGTCAAATTTTGAGAATGAACATATTATTAATGGAGCAAATTGGGGTGGGGAAATTGAAGTGCTTTCACGCATACTTTTGACCGTCAAAATGCAGAGAGGCGATGAATGGACAGAATTGGCTGATAATGCCATTCCATGGAATTTCATGACCTTGCAAGATGCGGTTGATTTTGGGGTTTATGCCGTCAAAACAACCATTGATACCATGCGATTTCAACAAAAAGAAAAAACGGTTGGCGGTCCGATTGATGTTTTAGTTATTCAACCTTATCAAAAACCTGTATTTATCCAGAAAAAAGAGCTTTTTGTTGCTTGATTTTAATCTACTGCTTTTGTTGGTATCTGTACAAACGATAATTTTGCTTTTGTCCAGGGCATCAATACTAATTTCATCAACAATCACCTTCCGACAAATTTAATCCCAATCATTAAGTATATTCCAAAGTTTTCAGTGTTTCAATGAAAAAATAATATGCAAATCGAATTGATTAAATAATCAGAAAATACAATGAAAAATCAAATTTCTCGTCGTGGTTTTATGTCCATAATTCCAGTAACGACCCTTGGATTAATGTTGAGTAGAGACTCCATTTTTGCAAGTAACTCAAATGTCTTGCGTTTTAATAAACCCAATTCAAAATTTGGGGGTGTGCAAATTGGAGCCATTACTTATTCATTTAGAAGTATGCCCCACGACATTGACCAATTACTGAAATTCTGTGTAGATTCAAACGTGAGTGCCATTGAAATGATGGGCGACCCTGCCGAAGAATTTGCGGGAAAACCGAAGAATCCAAATCCGTTTAGAATGCCACAAAAAGGTACTCCTCCCGCCCCAAGACCACCCATGACGGATGAAATGAAAGCCAAAATAGCTGAATATGCTAAGAAAGTAGCGGAATGGCGTTCAACGGTTTCAATGGATAAGTTCAAAGAAATTCGGAAGAAATTTAATGAAGCAGGTGTTTCAATTTATGCCTTCAAACCGAATGCTTTGAACCCAAATAATTCTGATATTGAGGTTGAATATGCCTTAAATGCAGCAAAGGCTTTGGGAGCAAATTCTGTAACGATTGAATTGCCAACGGATGCGAAACAAACGCAAAGATTAGGGGATTTAGGAGCAAAACATAAAGTTTACATTGGCTATCATGCTCATTTACAGGCAACTGATACACTTTGGGATACGGCTTTGGAACAGTCACCCTATAATTCCATGAACCTTGATTGTGGACATTATATAGCCGTTGGAGGTAAAAATACGAAGGAATCTTTATTTGCCTTAATTGAAGCAAAGCACAATAGAATCACGAGTATGCATATAAAAGACCGCACCGCTGATGGCAAACAAAATCTACCTTGGGGACAAGGAGACACACCAATTAAAGAAATTTTATCGCTAATAAAAAAGAATAGATACAAATTTCCCGCCACCATTGAGTTGGAATATGACGTTCCAGAGAGTTCGGATGCGGTAAAAGAAGTGGCAAAATGTGTGGAGTTTACCAAGAATATTTTGGTTTAATACAATTTTAACGGGACTATAAAAGATTTGTGTAAGGCAAATTTTTATAGTCCCGAATTTTATTAAGTTGAAATGGATTTCAGATAAATAGGGTATTCGCCTTTTGCTCATAAATTCTCCTGATAATGACATTTTTATCAACAAGCTTTTCGATAAAATCCTAACAAAAACTAAATCCCCAAATTTAGTACATTTGCATCTATTAGAAAACCAAAATGGCTAAACACAAAACACTCGGGCAAGTTTTTACTCCTCAATGGATTATTTCCGAAATATTAGATTCCTTAGGGTATAACGATGAAAATATTATGGAAAATATATTTTAGAGCTTTCAAGTGGAGATGGAGCTTTTTTGATTGAAATCATCACGAGATATATTGATGTTTGTTTAGCCAAGAATCTTAAAATACCCGAAATTAAAGAGCATTTAGAAAAATTTATTTACGCCGTTGAAATTGATGAAATTGAATACCAAAAGTCAATTCAAAATCTTAACAAATTAGTAAAAGATAAACTTGGAATTGGAGAGGATTTGAATTGGAAGTTATACAATCAAAATACCTTAAATTTCTACAAAAGTCACCTTAACTTCTTTGATTTTATCGTTGGAAATCCTCCTTACATAAGAATACACAATCTTGATTTAAACACAAAAAAAGTTTTAAAACAAGATTTTTTCTCTCGGAAGGAACAATAGATATTTACTTGTCTTTCTTTGAAATGGGGTTCAAGATGCTTAGAAAAGAGGGACTTTTGGGGTATATAACTCCAAACAGTTATTTGCATAATTCTTCATATAGTTTGTTCAGAGAATATTTAAAAAAGGAGAAATTAGTTAGTAAACTCATTGATTTTAAGGCTAATAAGATTTTTAAAGGGTTTTCAACTTACACAGCAATAACCATTATCAACAAGAATAATACGATTTTGAATATAATGAGTTGATAAACAATAAAATTGAGTTTGTTAATAATGTCAATTTCAAGTCATTAAATAAAAAAGATTGGTCTTTTACGAATAGTGAAAATGAACAGTTTTTAGCAGTAATTAGGAAAAGATAAAAATGCCACAATAAAAGATTTTTTTGACGTTCAATGTGGATTTGCCACCTTGCGAGACAAAATATTTATTTCAGAAATTGCGGACTATAATGATGAATTGACGTATTTTAGTGGTTATTTAGTTGAAAAAAATCTATTAAAAAATGTGGTAAAAGGCTCAAAATTCAAAGGAATAATCAACGAAAATGAATTTTTTTTATTCCCTTATGAGTTAAATGGAAGACATACTGTCATTTCGGAAGAAAAACTTATCAATGAATTTCCGAATACATATCGTTATTAATTTAAAAATAAAGAGGAACTTGAAAGCAGAGATATTGATAAAAAAGCGGTTTGGTATGAATTTGGAAGAAGTCGGGGAGTATAAAGCATTCATCACGAAAAGATTGTGTTGAGTACTTTGGTAAACGGGAAAATCAATTTTTATAAGGTTTCGGAGGAAGTATTAATGTATTCTGGACTGTTTATCATCAAAAATAAGTCGTGTTCGGAATGGAGTGTAATTGAAGAAACTTTGAAATCTGAGGAATTTTATAAATACATAAGATTAACGGGAAAAGACTTTTCGGGAGGTTACAAGTCTGTTACGTCCAAACAAATTAAGGAATTCAAAATAAAAATATTATGAGCAATGAATACAAAATAGCTGGATAAATTAAGTTGTTTTCTATTCAAGGCGATGTCTATAATCCCCCTTCTACTTCAAAGGGGGATTGTATTTTAAGGCTAAAATGGCGGGTAAATGATGTTTTCATGATGTAAGTAAAGTAATTATCAAGCATCGTCTCTAATTCCAGAAACTAATCTAATTCCCGAGAAGAAAAATAATGAACCTAAAACAATACACAGAATTATGGTTTTGATGTCGGTCTTACCCACTGATTTATCCATAAATATTACTCCGGCATAAATTAGTGCTACAATACCTAATAAAGTTAATAGTGTTCCGAAAACTCGTTTAATGTTCATGTTTCTTGTTGTTTTATGAAGTTTTAAATTATTGATTCATTGAAAAGTATTAAAAGATAATACCATAAGCGTATATACGTACAAATTTCACTTGTGGGTAATAAACTCTACAATGTGTACTAAACTTTACAGAATTTCAAGTATTTGACACATTACAATCGTCTCCTTTTTCCCTGAAAATCAACCACTTCCACAGATTTTATGGTGGGTGAAAGCAAAATGCTTCTTGAAGATTGTGATAAAAATGAAGTGCCATAACCAATTTCTACCTTACGAGTTTTCCCATTTTTCAATTTCTCAAAAACTACCGCATCATTAGTTTTTAAAGGATGAGTCGTAAAAGATTTCACATCACTAAAACTCTTCAAATCGGAACGGTTTTGACTTGCCATAATGATGGGTTTTCCTTGCGAATTTGTTACCCTGACCAATCCTTTTGCATCCCCCGAAACACAAAAAGCACTCTTTGAAAGATTGACAGGATTTAATTTTCCAGTTCCATCTCCTTTCAATAATAAACCATTGAAAGCATCCAAGCGACCCACCGAAACCTCATTGCCAAAATCATTACCTACCATCAAAACGTCAAGGTTTCCATCATCATCAAAATCTTCCACTAACATTCCGTTCACAGGGGCAGTTTGGGCTTGCATTGGCAGAGTCAATATTTTAAATTTACCTTCTCCTATATTTTCTATATAACTGGTATTGAGATAATTAGCTTTTAAGATTAAGGCATCTTTCAACTCTTCGGCGGTTAAAATATCATAAATTCCAGCCAGAGCAAATTTTTGATAATTATCATATTTCTTACGAATTGTGTTCATCTGTTTCGATAAATCATCCCGCCCATGGAAAGTTACTTCCTTACGTTTTCCTTTTGCGTCTTGATAAAAAACGGTTGGAATAGCATCAAAATTTCCATCATTATTGAAGTCTTTTGCATAGATACTCACAGGGTATTCGTCGGAGGCACGGTTAAGGGTATTCGTTCCCAAATTCCCTGCGATATAGTCCATGTCACCATCATTATCAAAGTCTCCTGCCGTCAAACTATTCCAAAAACCGACTTTACTTTTCAACGATTCTGTCGAACTCAAAGCGAATGATTTTCCTTGATTATTCTTCAAAATCGTTATTGGCATCCATTCACCCGCCAGCATCAAATCCATCCAACCGTCATTGTCAGTATCCGTCCAAAGGGCATCACAAACCAAGCCGATATTTTTCAGATTTGGAGCAACTTGTTGAGTAACATCGGTAAACTTGGTCAGTCCAGCTTTTAAATCATTTCGTAGGATAAAACTTGAAACTGGTTTTGGATAAGCCGCTACTTCCACACGTCCACCAATGAATAAATCTAAATCGCCATCGTGGTCAAAATCTGTGGCTTTTACGCACGAACCACTCTTTAAAAATTGAGGTAAAGCGGCTTTATTGTGGATGAAATGTCCCTTTCCGTCGTTTTCATAATAGCGGTCTTGATATTCTAATGATTCTTTTGGAAGTTCATTACTCCCGCCAACTACGTATAAGTCAAGGTCGCCGTCGAGGTCAGCATCGAATAGCAAAACGCCTAAATCTTCCGCTAATTTTGTGGTATCGGTTTCGCCTAAAATTAAATCAAATTTTGTAAATTTTCCCGCTTTATTTTGCAGTAAAAATGTTCCTTTGTAATTGGCTGAACCACCAATGAAAACATCTTCCAAACCATCACCATTCACATCACCAACCGCAAGCGAAGGACCAAATTGAGAAAGTTTATGAGGCAATAATTTCTGAATATTAAAATCAATCGCATCTATTTCCTGATGAACATAATCAATTAATAACGAATCACTTATATCACGAAATATTGATATTTGATTACTGTTTATTGGTAACGGAACGCCGCCCGACTGTTTGTTACTAACTGCCAATCTTTCATCAATTGTTAAGACTTGATTTACTGGAATATCCTTCAAAACTTGAACTTTGCCACTTTGCCAAATCACTTTTACTTCATCAATTTTTTGGGTTTTTCCTAAGCCGAAATGGGCAATATTTTCTATCGTTGAAAGATAGCCACGGTAGGGTGTATTTTCATAAATTTGTTGTTCGTTTTTGTTGTACTTAATCTCAATAAAAGCCCCAATTCCATTGATATTATGTTGCAAACCGTTCAGTTTTACCCGCAAATAATTACTCTCTTCGGGCTTCAATTGAATGGAATTATTGCGATAGACTGAGGCAGAATCGTTGATATTGTTCACCACATAATCCAAATCTCCGTCATTATCCAGATCAGCGTAAGCGGCTCCGTTTGAGAAACTTGGCGTATCCATTCCCCAAGTTTTTGTCACGTTTTCAAATTGTAGTCCACCCTTATTTTTAAAGGCATAATTTGAAATTTTAACCGATGGAATTGACTCCAAAAGCATCATCGGACTCATTAAAGTTCTCACTTCGGCGTGATAAACCATAAAATCTTGGTCGGTAATATCCCTTGGAAAACCGTTCGTAATAATGATGTCTCGGAATCCATCATTATCAAAATCCGTTACCATTGGAGTCCAGCTCCAATCGGTTTCAGCAATGCCCGCAAGCAAGCCCATTTCACTAAAAACGGGCTTTCCAGTCTTTGGGTTTACGCCCTGATTTACCTGTAAAGTATTGCGTGGATATTGATACGTGTAATGAAACTGCTCATTATTTTGATAGGATAAATAATTGTTGGCAGGAGTCATCATTTTTTTGCGGTAATTGTCGGCAGGCATCATATCAACCGCCAAAATGTCCACTAAACCATCATTATTCAAATCTTCTACTTCGTTGCCCATTGCCGAGTAGGAAGTATGTTTGAAATATTGCCCAGCTTCATCCGTAAATGTGCCATTATGGTTATTTATGTACAATAAATCATTGGTCAAATAATCATTGGTTACATAAATATCCTTCCATCCATCACGGTTAATGTCCGTAATATTCACACCCAAACCGTAACCTTCAATCAAAATTCCAGCTTCTTTACTAACATCCGTGAACATGGCATGATTAAGTGTTTTCGAGAAGTCATTTCGGTATAATCTACTGGTTCGTTTTGATGAACCGTCCACAATTTTATCATGATATTTGTTCGGGAAACGACTGTCATCCATCTCATTTACCAGAATATAAAGATCTAAATCTCCATCATTATCATAGTCAAAAAATACGGAATTAGTCGTATGTGTTGTGTCTGCAATGCCATATTCCTGAGCCATTTCCTTAAAAATTGGCACACCATCTTTTCCTGCACCTTGATTGACATAAAGTAGATTGGCACGCTCAGAAGCCATTTTTTTAACTGTTACACTCACATAAATATCCAATAATTTGTCGTTATTTATGTCCACCAAAGCCACGCCCGAACACCATTTTCCTTTGGCTTCAACATTGGCTTTTTCAGAGACATCCGTAAATTTAAAATCTCCTTTGTTGAGGTATAATTTGTTATCTACTTGATTACCCGTAAAATAAACGTCCACTAATTTATCGTTATTAAAATCACCTAAAGCCACGCCACCGCCATTGTTCACGTACTCAAAAGTAAGTACGTTCATAGTGTCTAATTCCGTAATTCTGTTTGAGAAAGTGATGTTTGTTTCCTCGACAGACAGTTTTGTGAAGACCGTATTGTCTCCACATGAGTATAGAAAAAGGGAAGAAATGAGTAATAAAAAGAGCAAAAATTTAGCAGTCATAGATTGATAATTTACAAAATCGAATTAGTTTTTTCATGGAAATAAGCTATAAATTTAACATGAATTTATGTAAATATGTGGGAAATGAACCGTAAAATATGTGGGAAATTGACAGTAGGGTAAAAATAGGGTTTAAGATGGTGGTTTTAATCAGGTTTTGTGGTCGGTGTCCCAGGGGAACGCTCAGTTCATAACATCGTTCGAAAGCAATTAAACGAACAATCCCTACTCTCTGTTTATTTTAATAACTACTTGAAAATTAGTTACTGATATGACAAAAAAATTGCTTTCGCACGATGTAAGGTCTGGGCGAACTCCATTCAACACTATACCACGACGGGTTTGGAGGGGTTCCACTGACGGAGGAAACACTCCTCTCGAGTTGCTTCCGCACGTATTCTTAGATTTAACTTCTTTCTCTTGGTTGATATTCAGTTTTGTTAAATTACTCACAATCAATTGTTTACAATTTAAAATGTGAGAGTCATCTTTTTCAACATCAATAATAGAAACTTCGAATGTTTAAAGATGCTCACTTACTAAACAACTTATAGTTTTAATACAAAATTTTGTGCCTATTTTTATACTAAATTTCACAAAAAACCAAATTAAGTATTCCAAAAATTCACCACAATAATGAAAATAAAACTACTGATTTTTGCCTTTTTATTTATAGCAATTACCCCCAATTTTGCTCAAAAAAGAGGTTATATCCCAACCCAAGCAGACACTATAAATAACATCAATTCTTTCGTGTTGAGCATGATGGCAGAATGGAAAATTCCTGCCACTTCCATTACGATTGTAAAGGATGGAAAACCGTATTATTCATCGGCTTATGGAATGAAAAACATGGTTAAAAATCTTCCTGCCACCACCAATACTCTGTTTCCAATTGGTTCTTGTTCAAAGTCATTTACGGCAGCGGCTTTGGGGATTTTGGTGGATGAAGCAAAGTTAGATTGGAATAAGCCCATCAAGGAGTATATGCCTGATTTTCAGTTGTTTGACGAAGTGGCAACCAACACCATAACGGCTCGTGATATCCTTTCACACCGTACAGGATTACCCCGCCACGACTTTGTTTGGTTGTTCAATAATAATGATCGTGAAAGCATTTTCAAGAACATGAAATACCTAAAACCTTCTAAAACTTTATACGCTCAATATCAATATAATAACCTCATGTATAACGTTGCGGGCGTATTGATTGAACGCCTTTCGGGCAAGACTTGGGAGAATTTTGTACGAGAAAAAATACTAATTCCATTGGAGATGAAAAGTGCGGTTTTGACTTATCCAGAAATGTTCAAAAGTTCTGACTATGCGATGTCTTATAAAATGGAAAAAGAACAGATGATTGAGGCAGGATTTGGCAGCAATGTTGATGCGATTGGTTCGGCTGGTTCCGTAAAATCTAATGCGGTAGATATGACAAATTGGCTTTTGATGCAGATACAAAATGGAAAATTTAACGGGAAACAGATTATTTCTGAGAAGAACCTTAAAGAAAATCATACCCCTATTCAAGTGGTTTATCCAACCGAGGCAAAATATCCAGAATTGGGCTTTTCGTCTTACGGAATGGGTTGGAATATGAACGTTTACAGAGGCAATCAACGCCGTCAACACAACGGTTCAATTGAGAGTTTTCGTTCGCAAATGACGGTTTTCCCAGATAATAATTTAGGTATTTTTATTACAACAAATACAAATGTTGCCGATTATAATTTTGTGAATATTATTACGAATTATATTTCGGATAACTTGCTGAATATGAACTCAATAGATTGGAATAGTCGCTTACAGAAAGACCGTGATGAGGCAAAATTTGAGGAAGAAAAAAAGAAGAAAGAACACAATTCCAGTCGCAAAATGGGAGCCATGATGTCGCACCCGATTGACTATTATGCAGGCGTATATGAGCATCCTGCCTACGGAACTTTACAGATTTTCAAGACTGATAGAGGACTTCGAGTAATATTTCACAACAAACAAACAGAATTGACCCATTTTCATTATGATTTCTTTGAAGGAAATGACTTTTTGGAAGGCGTAACATTTAGTTTTCCAACGAATTTAAAGGGAGATATTGATAAAGTTGTGGCGACTTTCCCTAATGCTGGGGAGGTGGAGTTTAGCAGGAAATGATTAGGGATTGGTAATTAAGGATTAGTAGGTAGCCCCAATCCTTAATTACTCAATCCCTAATTACCTAAACATTAAACCAACTTCCAACCCTCACGATACGGACGTGAAACGTACTGATTGGCGGCATCATAATTAGTGATTTTCATATTCGCCCCGTCCCACTTCATTTTTACTCTGCCTGGGAAAGTGAATTTTCCATCTGTCCCCGTAACTCGGTTCATGTATGAGCGTATCGCTAAATTACCCATTAAAACGGTTTCAGTAAGTGGTCCAGAATAATCAAAAGAAGATGTTAAAGCCTTGTGAGCGGCTGAATTAAATCCTGCCTTGCACGCATCTGTCCACTTAGTTTGATGTCCAAATTCATTTGGTCGGTAATTTTCATCTCTAATGGAAACTAATTTGTCGCCACTTTTCAAGAATGCTTTAGCATTTGCCCCGAATAAACCGCCCGTAATTACACCCTTTGTTCCGTGAATCATAAATCCGTTATTATTTGAATTATCGTCCCAACTTATGATTTCATTAGCAGGTACTAAATCTGGAAAAAATGGTCTGATGCCACCATCCATCCAAGTCATCGTAACGTCAGATTTAGTTTTAGTAGTGGCTGGAAATTTCAATTGAACCGCTGAACTTGGAGGGCAACTTTCTGGAAAATATTCAGGTACCCAATCTTTTTCAAAAACCGACCCTAAAGAGCATTGAACTTCCGTTGGATAACCCAAACCCAATGCCTTAAAAGGTGGGTCAATTAAGTGGCAACCCATATCGCCCAAAGCACCCGTTCCAAAATTCCACCAACCTCTCCACTTGAAATTGTGATAGGCTTTGTTGTGATAATCAACCATTTGGGCGGGTCCAATCCATAAATCCCAATCCAAACCTGCGGGAATTTCATGTTTTTCTTTTGGAAGTGAAATTCCTTGGGGCCACACAGGACGATTTGTCCAAACATTTACGGTGTGAATGTCCCCGAGTAAGCCTTTATTTACCCAATCTTGAATTTGAACTTGCTCATTACAAGAAGCACCCTGATTGCCCATTTGTGTTACTACCTTCTGTCTACGAGCAGTTTCAGTCAAAGTTCGGGCTTCATAAATGTTATGTGTCAAGGGTTTTTGTACATACACGTGCTTGCCCATTCCCATTGCCGCCATCGCAATTACGGCGTGCGTATGGTCGGGCGTTGAGATGATTACTGCATCAATATCCTTGCCTGATTGGTCTAACATTTTCCTAAAATCTTGGTATTTTTTTGCTCCGCTATGCTTATTGAACATGGCAACTGCCCCAGGATAATTGAG
Organism: Arcicella sp.; assembly: GCA_043756925.1. Taxonomy (GTDB): domain Bacteria; phylum Bacteroidota; class Bacteroidia; order Cytophagales; family Spirosomataceae; genus Arcicella. Next base: position 12,464 of record JAYVRF010000061.1, read on the forward strand.
GTCAGTATCGCAAAGTGCCACAACGTTATTTGCTCCATTATTCCAAGCATTGTTGATATCGCTCATGCCTTTGCCACCGATTCCAACCCCTGCAAGGTTCAATTTATCACTTGGAGCAATAAATCCTTTACCCAAAACATGGCGAGGCACAATATAAAAACTACCCAAGGCTAAGGCAGATTTACTGATAAAATCTCTTCTGTTGACGTTATTCATGTTATTTAAAATGGTTTTTAAAATGAAAATGTTATTGTTGAAATTAGCAATAATATTAGTCAATAATTATCGCTTTTGTATCCTTGTTTTATAAGAATAACAAGCCAAATTTTATACTGGAATAAATCAATTTTACTTCTTCCTCCGAAATATATGCAAAATAAAAACCTTGCTATCTTTCGTTTCTTCGTAGGAATCAATTAAATTCCAACCGTTGCGGTCTAAAAGGTTGAAAATTTCCACTTTAACTTTTGAAAAATAATGCTTTTTTGGCGGCATCCGTCATTTCTTACTGACTATTGGATGTTCCTTGTCCGTAATCCAAAAATGCAGAAAAACGAGTTGCCATCCATGTTTTTTGTACTTTTACTGTAATGTAACTAATATTTTTTAAAGTGGTAAGATTCTGTCCATTCACAAAAATCTGTTGTGCTTTTGAACTGAAACAAAGCATTGAAAATAATACGATAATTAAGCCTTCTTGCATAGTTTATTTTGTTTGAATACAAGGTAATATTTTATAAAATATCCGCCAAATTAATGAATTAATTTACTAAAAATGTTGCAAAGCTATACCATAATCCCTAAACCTAACATGATAGTACAGGACGGTTTCGGCAGGTCATAATTTTAGTTTTGCACCATTACAAATGATAAAATATGAAAACGTACAAACACGTATCCTATCTCTGGGATGATGCTAAAGTTGCCCAAATTAATAACGAAATAGACTTGTTTATCTATCGTTCAAACTTGTTGGGGGCAGACCTCCGACTAACAAATTATGGTGGAGGAAATACGTCCGTAAAAGTTACCGATAAAGACCCATTAACGGGCAAAGAAGTAGAAGTGATGTGGATAAAAGGCTCTGGTGGCGACATCGGAACTTTGACAAAATCGGGTTGTGCAGCCTTGTACATGGATAGATTATTGGCTCTCGAAAACGTTTATGAAGGCATTGAAACCGAAGATAAAATGGTCGAATTATTCAATCATTGCATCTTTGACTTAGCCTCAAAAGCCCCTTCAATTGACACGCCTCTGCACGGATTTCTTCCCTTCAAACACATTGACCATCTCCACCCAGATGCAGCAATCGCCATTGCGGCAGCAAAAGACGGAGCAAAAATAACCGAAGAATTATTCAACGGAGAAATCGGTTGGGTGGACTGGCAACGTCCAGGGTTTGACTTGGGTCTGCAATTGAGAACTTGCCTGAACGAAGCCGTTGAAAAAGGTATAAAATTGAAAGGAATTATGTTAGGTTCGCACGGACTTTTTACTTGGGGAGATACTGCCTATGAGAGCTATGTGAACACGCTTGATGTAATTGAAAAATGTGCTGAATATTTAGAAAGTAATTATAAAAATGTATTCGGAGGGCAAAAAATAACGTCTCTTTCCTCGGAAGAAAGACTGAATAAAGCCGCTAAAATTGCTCCAATTCTAAGAGGATATTGTTCATCAAAACGCAAAATGTTAGGGCATTTTACGGACGATGCCAGGGTTTTGGAGTTTATTAATTCAAATGATTTAGCTAAACTTGCACCTCTCGGAACATCTTGCCCTGACCACTTTTTACGAACTAAAATTGCTCCTTTGGTAATTGAAAATAAACAATTGAAAATGGATAATGGACAAGTCTCAGAAGAAGGTTCAGTTTATCTTAATACTATTTTTGAAGAATACAGAGAAGGTTATAAGCAATATTATGAAACCTGTAAACACGGGAACTCGCCCGCCATGCGTGATCCAAATCCTGTGGTGATTTTATACCCTGGCGTTGGAATGTTTACCTTCTCGAAAGATAAAAACACGGCTCGTTTGGCTTCTGAATATTATATCAATGCCATCAATGTGATGAAAGGTGCAGAGGCAATTTCTGAATATACGGCACTGCCCCGTCAAGAGGCTTTCAACATTGAATATTGGTTATTAGAAGAAGCAAAATTACAACGCCAACCGAAGCAAAAAGCCCTTTCTGGACGTGTAGTGATGGTTACGGGTTCAGCGGGAGGTATCGGAAAAGCCATTGCCAAGAAGTTTGCCGAAGAAGGTGCTTGCGTGGTTTTGAATGATATTAACGAAGAGCGTTTGGCAGGTGCAAAGGAGGAATTTATTAAAAAATTCGGTAAAGATTCTGTAGCCACAACGTTGTTGAATGTAACCGATGCTAAAAGTATTTCATCGGCAATGGATACAGCGGCTTTGGCTTTTGGCGGGGTGGATATTATCGTCAATAATGCAGGAATTAGTATCTCAAAAACCATCGAAAATCATACGTTGGAAGATTGGGATAAGTTGTATGATATTTTAGTAAAAGGTCAATTTTTTGTAACCCAAGCCGCTGTCGAAGTCATGAAAAAACAAGGATTTGGCGGTGATGTTGTGAACATTGTCTCTAAAAATGCCTTAGTTTCAGGACCAAATAATGCGGGATATGGTTCGGCAAAAGCGGCTCAATTACACCTTTCAAGGTTGAATGCGGCTGAATTAGGAGCAGATAAAATCAGAGTAAACGTAGTGAATCCAGATGCCGTAATTGCCGACTCAAATATTTGGGCAGGCGGCTGGGCGGAAGGACGTGCAAAGGCGTATGGAATCACGGTGGAAGAATTACCAGCGTATTACGCAAAACGTACACTTTTAGGAGAATCAATTTTACCAGACGACATAGCAAATGCCTGTTTTGCCTTCGTGGGGGGACTTTTGAGTAAGTCCACAGGCAATGTTTTGAATGTAGATGGTGGCGTGGCGATGGCTTTTGTGCGGTGATTCCGCTGTTGGCACGCAGATTAAGACTTGCGTGCCATTTTCATGTAGTATTGAACAAATAAATTCATCCAAAAATGCAAATCCAAAAACAACATATTGATGCTCAAAATTCGGATTTAGCGGCATTCCATACCAAAAAATTAAACTTTCTAAAATCAGAAATAGACAGCGTTGAAGCCATTATTTCTAAATTAATAGCCTTCCAAATTGCCATTCCTTCGTGGGCGTTGGGAACGGGTGGAACACGTTTTGGGCGTTTCCCAGGTGGGGGCGAACCTCGAAGTTTGGAAGAAAAAATTGAGGATATTGGTTTACTTCACGCCCTTAATCAGTCGTCAGGGGCAATTTCTTTGCATATTCCCTGGGATATTCCACAAAATTATCAAGCTATTAAAACCCTTGCCGCACAACACGGATTGAAATTTGATGCCGTTAATTCTAATACTTTCCAAGACCAAAAAGGTCAAGAATATACGTATAAATTTGGGTCATTACAAAACGTCAATAAAGCTGTTCGTAAACAAGCTATTGAGCATAATATTGAAGTAATCAAACAAGGCATTGAGCTTGGTTCTGAATCTTTAACGGTCTGGTTATCGGATGGTTCATGTTTTCCTGGGCAATTAAATTTCAGACAGGCTTACCAAAATACGTTGGAGAGTTTACAAGAAATCTATGCCGCCATGCCAGCCAATTGGAAGATGTTTTTGGAGTATAAAGCCTTTGAACCTAACTTCTATTCAACCACCGTTGGCGACTGGGGAATGTCTTATTCTTACGTGCAGAAATTGGGAAAAAAAGCCTTCACTTTGGTTGATTTAGGGCATCATTTACCCAATGCCAACATTGAGCAAATTGTAGCTTTGCTATTAATGGAAGGCAAATTGGGCGGTTTCCATTTCAACGATTCAAAATATGGCGATGATGATTTGACGGCTGGGGCAATTAAACCTTATCAGTTGTTCCTGATTTTCAGTGAATTAGTGGATGGAATGGATGTAAAAGGCATGAATCACGCCACTGATTTGGGTTGGATGATTGACGCTTCACATAATGTAAAAGACCCTTTGGAAGACCTATTACAATCGGTTCAAGCCATTATGACGGCTTACGCACAAGCCCTTTTGGTGGACAGAGAGTCCTTAAAAATTGCCCAAGATGAAAACGATGTAGTGCGTTGTCAAGAGATTTTGCAAGATGCTTTCCGTACAGACGTTCGTGCAATCGTGGCAGAGGCTCGTTTGCGTTCTGGAGGAGCATTAGATCCACTGCAAGTATTTAGAAATCAGAAAGTTAGAGAGCATTTGGTTAGTGAAAGAGGGAGTTTGACTGTGGCTACTGGACTATAAAAACTTATGAAAACGTCAAGCATCGCCATCTTTGATATTGGCAAAACCAACAAAAAACTTTTTCTTTTTAGCGAAAACTACGAAATAGTTTACGAAAAATCTACGCAATTCGATGAGATAACCGACGAAGATGGAGACCCTTGTGAAGATGTTGAATTGTTGAGTAAATGGGTCGTTGATACTTTTGACGAAGTATTAAAAAACCCAGATTTTGATATAAAAGCCCTCAATTTTTCAACTTACGGAGCCAGTTTTGTGCATCTTAATTCAGCAGGAAAAGTAGTTGCTCCGCTTTATAATTACCTAAAACCTTATTCAGAAGAACTCAAGAAGCAGTTTTATGATAATTACGGAGGCGAACAAGTTTTTACTCGTAAAACCGCTTCCCCAATATTAGGAAATCTTAATTCGGGCATGGTTTTGTACCGTTTAAAATACGAAAAACCCGTTCTATTTGCTCAGATTTACTATTCTTTGCATCTTCCGCAGTACATTAGTTTCCTTTTTACAAGACACTATTTTTCAGATATTACCAGCATTGGTTGTCATACTAATCTTTGGGATTTTGAGGAAAATAAGTATCACGAATGGGTTGAAAAAGAGGGAATTATTGCAAAATTAGCCCCGATAAATGCTCAGTTATTGACCCAGGTTACGAACCCATTTCTCAGTCAGCTTTTACCTACTGGAATAGGTTTACACGATAGTTCAGCAGCATTAATTCCTTATTTAACCACTTTTAAAGGGCAAAAATTTGCGTTAATCTCAACAGGAACTTGGTGTATTACGCTCAATCCGTTCAATCATACGCCTCTTACGGATGAAGAATTACAGGATGATTGTCTTATTTATAAGCAATATACGGGCGAACCAGTGAAGGCATCACGCCTATTTGCGGGGTATGAACACGAGCAAATTATCAAACAATTATCGGAACAATTTCGGAAACCTTTGGATTATTACAAAACCGTAAAATTTAATCCAGAACTGATAAAAAATTTCAAAGATGACACCTACGAATCTGCTTATCATCAATTGATTATAAACCTAGTAAACAAGCAAATCGTTTCCTCGAAATTAGTTTTAAATGATGATCCCGTAAAGAAGTTATTTGTGGATGGGGGGTTTGGAAAGAATGAAATTTACATGAATCTTTTGGCAAAAGCGTTTCCCGAAATGGAAGTTTATGCCGCCTCGGTGGCTCAGGCAACATCTTTGGGGGCAGCTCTGGCAATTCACGGAGATTGGAATACGAAAGAAATTTCTCAAAATTTGATTGGATTGAAGAGGTATTAAACTACGTAAAATTAGTCCGTGTTTTCCGTGGTCTAATCAAAACCTTTATCTTGTCAATTCAAAAACCGCCTTTAAAATATCCTCCTCCACTCTATCAAACTCCTTATCACGGCGTTCCATTACGGCTTTTGCTACTTGATTGGCTTTTCTTAAATGGTAGGTTTTAAACGCTTCTCCGCCCGCACTCCACGAAAACGAAGGAATGTGCCGAGGTTGAAAATCTGCTCCGAATATATTACAATTTACACCCACAACCGTTCCTGTATTGAACATCGTATTAATCCCACATTTAGAATGGTCGCCCATGATAAGTCCTGCGAATTGGATGCCCGTATTCTCAAAACGATTGGTTACGTAACTCCATAAATCTACTTTTGAATAATCATTTTTCAAGTTAGAATTATTCGTATCCGCCCCCCAATTGCACCATTCGCCAATCACGGCATTGCCCATAAAACCTTCGTGTCCCTTGTTGGAATTACCAAACATTACCGAATTACTGATTTCTCCGCCCACTTTACAAAATGGTCCGATGGTGGTATTCGCTCGCATTTTTCCTCCCATATTCACTACTGAATGTTCACAAATCGCAAAAGGTCCTTGAATCATTGCCCCTGGAGAAATCTTAGCGTTCTTGCCGATGTATATTTCCCCGTTCGTGGCATCTAAAATAGCTGCTTTAATGTCCGCCCCTTCTTCAATAAAAATCTGAGATTCGTTATAAAATGCCGTGAATCTGTCCGTAATGGGTTGGGATGTTCTGCCTTTGGTAATCCGCTCAAAATCAGCTTTTATCTCTGAACCATTATTAATAAAAATGTCCGTTAATTGCCTTAAAATCAATAGTTTACCTTTATAAATAATCGTTTTTTTAAAGACATTGACGGCTGGATTATAGTCTTTGCTTCTGTATGCAATTATTTCCGTTCCTTGCGTAAGAATAGAATTTATCGGTAAATTTTCAATCACCTCAACCAGTTCGGTATTTGGGCAAATTCCGCCATTGATAAAAACATTATCGTCCGACAGAATCATCGGATATTTTACCTGTAAATAATCTTGCGTTTGAAACGACACCTTCGTTTTCAGCACATCATTCCATTTCTCAGAAATCGTCTGAATCCCCACACGAATTTCGCAAACGGGGCGGGTAAAGGTTAAGGGCAATAAAGCGGGACGAATATTTTGGTCGTCGAAGAGGATATAATTCATTTTCTAATCGGTAATATATTTCTGTAAAATTACATTAAAAAAGCCTTCCAGATTTCTCTGAAAGGCTTTTTTAATGTAATAATCACAAATACTATTCAGCAACTTCTTTCTTACCACCGAAACGCTTGTAGAATTTATCAACACGACCCGCCGTATCAAGTAATACATTTTTGCCTGTATAGAATGGGTGCGATTGAGACGAAACCTCGATTTTGAATACTGGATACGTTGCTCCTTCAAATTCTGTTGTTTCAGTAGTATTCACACATGACTGCGTTAAAAACTTGTAATCAGCCGATAAATCGTGGAAAACCACTGGCTTGTAATTTGGATGAATTTCTGGTTTCATGATGTTTTGATATAAGACGATTCCCTGCCGTCTCTTTTGTTAATTAAATATGAAATCTTATAACTTAGAGAACTAAATTCTAAATTTTATCAGTTATAAAGTTGGGACTTCCATTACAACTAATGTAGTCAAGAACTTCTTTAACTATAAAACTTTGTAACTTCTATAACTTTCCTTAAAAAGGAATGCAAAATTACAATTTTTTATTGTTATCAAAAATTATTTACCAGTAAAAAGTTCCAGTTATTTTTAGAATAGTTATCCACAAAAAAAATACTTGTAATTATTTCACGGTAGATATTTTGTATTATACTGATTGTATGATAGTTATCTTGTGTGTTGCGAATAGAACAAATATTTTAATCATCATTTGTTATTTTTTTTCCTTTGTAAGTGTGTTAAGAAATTATTATCTTTGAATTACACTTCAATTAACCACTGCAAAATCCGCTAAGTCCTTCAATTTATAAAATGGTTTGTATAGCTTACACAAATCAGCAACCAAAGATTACCCAAAGAATTTAAAATTACGATGGATTGATTCAACAAAACCACTGTTCATTTTCAGCCTAATCACTTGAAAATAATGAATATTATTTTTTGTTTTATTTTTAAACCCATTTCCTAAAAACCCGAGTATTATGTACGTTATCAAAAGAGATGGCAGACGTGAGTCTGTAAAGTTTGACAAAATTACCGCCAGAATCGAAAAACTTTGTTATAGTCTCGACCCCTTCTTTGTTCAGCCCTTAGATGTGGCTAAAAAAGTTATCACTGGGCTTTATGATGGCGTAACAACCAGTGAATTAGACAATTTAGCAGCCGAAACGGCCGCATCCATGACTACCAAGCACCCTGATTATGCAGTGCTTGCGGCAAGAATAGCTATTTCCAATTTGCACAAAGAGACGCAAAAGTCTTTCTCGGCAACAATGAAACGCTTGTTTAATTACCTCGACCCAAAAACGGGTGAAAACGCAGCTTTATTATCAAAAGAAGTTTATGAGGTTATCAAAAAACACGCTGCTGAATTAGATGCTGCGATAATTTATGACCGTGACTTTGGCTATGACTATTTCGGTTTCAAGACTTTAGAGAAATCTTATTTGTTGAAATTGGAAGGAAAAATTGTGGAACGTCCTCAGCATATGTTGATGCGGGTTGCCGTTGGAATTCACGGAGCTGAAATTGAGTCGGTTCTTGAAACATATAATTTACTTTCTGAACGTTGGTTTACGCACGCAACGCCCACTTTGTTCAACGCAGGTACGCCAAAACCTCAGATGTCTTCTTGCTTTTTATTAACGATGCAAGATGATTCTATTGAAGGAATTTATGATACGTTGAAACAATGTGCTAATATTTCGCAATCAGCGGGCGGCATTGGTTTATCAATTCATAACATTCGTGCAACGGGTTCATATATTAAAGGAACAAACGGAACATCAAACGGAATTGTACCGATGTTACGAGTATTTAATGATACTGCTCGTTACGTAGATCAAGGCGGAGGAAAGCGTAAAGGCTCTTTTGCTATTTACATTGAACCGTGGCACGCTGATATTTTCGATTTTTTGTCGTTAAAGAAAAATCACGGAAAAGAAGAAATGAGAGCAAGAGATTTATTCTATGCCCTTTGGATTCCAGATTTATTTATGCAGCGAGTTCGTGATAATGATACGTGGTCGTTGTTTTGTCCGCACGAGTGTCCAGGCATGGGAGATTCGCACGGGGAAGAATTTGAGAAATTATATAATGGTTATGAATTAGCGGGTAAAGCTCGTAAAGTAGTGAAAGCTCAGGATTTATGGTTCGAGATTTTGGAATCACAAACGGAGACAGGTACTCCTTATATGCTGTTTAAAGACCATGCTAATAAAAAGTCTAACCAAAAAAACTTGGGTACAATTAAATCATCTAATTTATGTACTGAAATTATCCAATATACTTCAAAAGACGAAGTAGCAGTTTGTAATTTAGCATCCTTGGCGTTGCCTAAATACTTGAAAACGAATGAAAGAGGTTTCTTGGTTTTTGACCATGAAGAATTATACCGAGTAACAAAGGTTGCAACAAAGAACTTAAATAAGATTATTGACCGCAATTATTATCCAGTAGAAGAAGCACGAGTTTCAAATTTCCGTCACCGTCCGATTGGTTTGGGCGTTCAGGGATTAGCTGATGTGTTTATTATGTTGAGAATGCCGTTTGAATCTCACGAAGCAAAGCAATTGAATAAGGAAATTTTCGAAACGCTGTACTACGCAGCAATGGAGGCTTCAATGGAATTAGCGATTAAAGAAGGTCCTTACGAAACCTGGGCGGGTTCGCCCATTTCACAAGGCGTTTTCCAGTTTGATATGTGGGGTGTAACGCCCGAATCAAAGCGTTGGGATTGGGAAGCCTTGCGGGTGAAAGTGAAAGAATACGGGGTTCGTAATTCCTTATTAGTTGCTCCGATGCCAACGGCTTCAACTTCGCAAATCTTAGGTAACAATGAATGTTTTGAACCCTATACTTCTAATATTTACGCCCGTAGAGTATTGTCAGGCGAGTTTGCGGTGGTGAATAAGCATTTACTTCGGGACTTAGTAAAATTAGGATTGTGGAACGATTCGATGAAAAATAAGTTAATTTCTGCCAACGGTTCAGTACAAAATATCAAAGAAATTCCTTCTAATTTGAAAGAATTGTATAAAACGGTTTGGGAAATTAAGCAAAAAGTAATTATTGAAATGGCTGCCGACCGAGGTGCTTACATCTGTCAGTCGCAGTCGTTAAATATACACATTCAAGACCCGAACTTTGGGAAACTAACCTCGATGCACTTCTACGCATGGGAGCAAGGCTTGAAAACTGGGATGTATTATCTCAGGACGAAAGCTGCCGCCGATGCCATTAAGTTTACAGTCGAGAAGCAAGCCGAAGTGGCAATTGAGCAAGCCAATGTTGTGCAAGAGCATGAGATGAACTACGAAGCCTATGCTGCGGATGCGGCAACTGCGAAGTCCTCGGCTGCCACGCTCACCGTAGCTGGTTTAGACAATGTACCAGAACAAAACTGGTCGGATATGCAATGCTCAATTGATGACCCTGATGGGTGCGAAGCCTGCGGGTCTTAATAATTTCGAGTAGTTTTTTTGGAAGCCCTCAATTCTGTTTGGATTGAGGGCTTCAATTTTCAACGCCAAATAATTCTTAAAAATCAAGAAAATGAATAATAATGTAAATGTTAAAGTTGATTTCAACGTGACAAATTTAATGACAGAGATAATGTTAATAAAAAGTAAAACAGAATCTATTGATTATGCTATTAAATTACTTCTTTCAGATGAATAAGTAGAACAGGTTAATCAAATGTCTAATTTTTTTCTACTCAATAATACTGTTTCATAAATTACTTCTTTCAGATGAATAAGTAGAACAGGTTAATCAAATGTCTGATTTTTTTCTACTCAATAATACTGTTTCATTATATGAGCGAACTACGGATTTTGATAAAGATTCCGCTGATTATATTGAAATGAAAAATAATTTAGCAAAGTTAGATTCCGAATTAACTGAAAAAGGTTTATTGCAACCAGAACAAAGGAAAACATTTAACCTTTTACAGATAAAAGTAAAATGACAGAATTTGTAGGATGACAGACGGGAAAACTAAAATATTAGAAACCTGTCATTGCGAGGCACGAAGCAATCTGTTGGAATGGTGAAAGAGTATTTGAATGCCTTTCCCGTTAGCAAAGGGATTGGTTGGGCGAAACTCTGATTCGTGTCTCACAACGACAGAGTTTATAACTACTGTATTCCATTGTCTGTGTCCTCAAAATGACCACGCTGAACTAAATTACCAAATTATTACCATCAACCCTGCCATATCTCCCAAGCCTTTTCCGCCTGTCCGTGCAGCATTTCCAAACCAAAATGAGTACCTTTTACTCCGTGTTCCAATCCCTTTTTCAAGAACATCGTTTCTAAGGGATTATAGACAATATCGTATAGTAAATGTCTGTAAGTCAGTAAGTTATAAGGAATTTCTGGGTAAGTTTCAGTGTTAGGAAACATTCCCAAAGGTGTAGTATTTACGATTAATAAATGTTCTTTCATTATCTGTTCCGTTAATTCTTCGTAAGTAATTGTATCGTATTCTTTCCTTCGAGAAACGTATTGTGTTTCCAATCCCAAATCTTTTAGGGCTTGAATGATAGCTTTTGCGGCTCCTCCTTTTCCTAAAATTAAGGCTTTTTTAGGCTTAATTTCTTGGAAGGATTCCCATTTTTCCAGCGTCCAACGGAAGCCCCAATAATCGGTGTTGAAGCCTTTTGTTGTGCCGTCTTCCATGATTTTAATGGTATTGACCGCCCCAATTTTCAGAGCCGCTTCATCCACTGAATCCAAGAAAGGAATGATGTTTTGCTTATGAGGAATGGTAACGTTAAGCCCTTTTAAATCAGGGCTTTGAAATTTTAATAATGCTGGAAAATCGTTGATATTTTCTAATTCAAACTTCTCATATACGTGCGTTTCTGAGAGGTTCATTTGCTGAAATTTCTCCGTAAAATATCCTTTTGAAAAGGAATGACCGAGGGGATAACCGATTAAGCCGTAAGTGTGCATATCTTAATTTAGGGATTGGGTAATTGAGGATTAGGAATTGGGTAATTAGCAATAGGGTAAATAAAAAATACTGGTATCTAATCCCTAATTACCTAATCCCTAAATTCCTTCTTTTTCCATGTATGATTGTAAAATAATTACCGCTGAAATTTTATCAATATTTCCTTTTTCACGACGGTCTTTTTTGGAATAACCGCTTAAAATCATGGCTTGGAGAGCGATTTTAGACGTAAAACGTTCATCGTGTAAGTGTACAGGAATCTCAGGAAAAGTCTTTTGTAAATTCTTGACAAATCCTTTTACATGGGGTGTATTGTTAGTATCTTCTCCATCCAAATTCACGGGCATACCCACCACAAAAGCCTCTACTTCTTCACTTTCAAGATAGGTTTTCAAAAAAACCATGACATCCTTACTATGAACCGTTTCCAAGGCAGAAGCAATGATTTTGAGCGGGTCAGTCACCGCCAAACCTACTCGCTTTGTTCCGTAATCTATGGCTAATATTCGCATTTATTTAGGTATGAGGTATAAAATATGAGGTTGTAAATGTAAGTCCGTAGTTGTAATTAGTACATAAGTTTTATTTATTACCTAATAATTTCATACCACTCGACCTTATACCTACCAACTCATACCTACTACCTAATTTCAACAAAGTTACGTCAAAAACGTTGGCTACGATTTAGTTTTTCGTAAATTAGTATTCGTTTTGAAAACACTTAACACAGCATGAAAAAACCACAAACGCCAATCAATAATAATTCAACTATCGTGAAAATACCAATTTGGATTGCCATTGCCTTAGTGGGTGGTGTTTTGTTGGGGGCAAATTTCTTTGGCGGACAAGCCAAAATGAACTCTGTTTCCAAGGGCTTCAATAAATACCGTGAAATCCTTTCCTTGATCGAAACTTCCTACGTTGATTCGGTTGATACGGATTCTTTGGTGGAATATTCTATCAAAAAAACCTTAGAAAAACTTGATCCGCATACTGCCTATTTCTCAACCGACGAAGCCGCCGCTGCCCGTTCACAATTAGAATCTGGTTTTGATGGTATCGGTATTGAATTTAATATTTTTAGTGATACCGTTTACGTCATGAATGCGATGGTGGGTGGTCCTTCCGAGCAAGTGGGTATTAAAAGTGGCGACCGTCTAATGAGAGCCGATGGCGTTGCTTTGTTTGGTTCAAAAGTAAGCAATAGTTTGATTTTCAGTAAATTACGTGGATTGAGAGGAACAGAAGTAAAGTTAGAAGTATTGCGTAATGGAGAAAAAGGCGTTAAAAAATTCACCGTTACTCGGGACAGAATTCCATCTTACTCCGTTACTGCGGGTTACATGGTTGATGTGCAAACAGGATATATTAAGGTAGACAGATTTACGGAATCTACCTTTGACGAGTTCAAAACGGTATTGACAAACTTGAAAAGTCAAGGAGCAAAACGCCTAATGCTTGATCTTCGGGGAAATCCAGGTGGATATAAAGATCGTGCTGAAAAGATAGTTGACGAACTTTTGGCGGGTGAAAAAATGATTGTTTACACCGACGGAAAAGGTTCAAAATACGATACACAGACTTACACAAAAAGAGATGGTATATTTGAAAAAGGAGCAGTAATGGTCATGATGGATGAAAATAGTGCTTCTGCGGCTGAGATTGTGGCAGGGGCTTTACAGGACAACGACCGTGCTTTGATAGTGGGCAGACGCTCTTACGGAAAAGGTTTAGTGCAAATGCCTGTAAATCTGCAAGATGGCTCTGAATTACGCTTGACGATTTCAAGATATTATACCCCAAGCGGACGAAGTATTCAGAAACCGTATTTGATGGGACAAGAAGAAGAGTATGAAAAAGATTACGAAAAACGCATTAAAAGTGGTGAGTTTTTTAGTTCAGATAGTATCAAATTTAACGAAAAATTAAAGTATAAAACTGTCGGTGGTCGCACAGTTTATGGTGGTGGAGGAATAACACCCGATATTTTTGTGCCTCGTGATACGACCTATTTCACCAAATATATGAGTGATTTATGGGGTAAAAATATCATCCGTGAATTTGCTTTAAATTACGCCAATGATAATTTAAAATCTATCGAAAAACTTACCTTTAAGGATTTTAACAAGTTTTTTGTCGTGAATGACACCATGTTGATGGATATGCAAAAATTGGCAAAACAGGCAAATGTGGAGATGAGAGTAAAAGATTATGAGCGTTCGATGCCTTATATTAAAGCCCAAATCAAGGCATATATTGCTCGGAATGTATGGCAACGGAAAGTGTCGGATGGAATGAATAATGAGTATTTGCAAGTGATGTCACCGTATGATGATACCTTTCAGAAGTCGTTAAAATATTTTGATAAAGCAGAGAAAATGGCTCGTGGAGAATTGGTGGAAACGATTTCTCATTCGATTAAAAAGTAAAAATTAGTTATTAGTTACTTGTTGTTGGTTATTAGTTTGTAGAAATTAAAAAGGGTTTTCAGATGATTCTGAAAACCCTTTTTTCGTCTCATAAACCCGTAACTAATAACCAACTTCCAGTAACTAATTACTAATCCCTAACAACTATTCTCCAGCAATATACCCCTTGTCCCTCAAAATTCGTTCCATTAATTTCTTATCATTGTCATTATTAAAAACCGTGAAGGGCAGATAAATGAACTGATATTGACCCATGTCCAACACATAAGCATCTTTATCTTTTCGAGCCGTTTTAATCATATCCCACTTAATAACTCCGCCTTCGGTATCGTTCAATTTCATCAAAATCTGACGGCTGTCAATCTCATAGCGATACTTTTGAAAAAGTTGTTTGTATTGTTCCAATTGCGTTACGCCCGTGAATTGAATCGCCCAGAAAGCTACGTAAACCAATGCTCCTATAATTGTTATGATATAAATCCAATAATTCGGATAGACCTTCATAATGTTCAAAATCGCATTAATCAAAATCAAAGCTAATGGCACAAAAGCCCAATACCACTGTTTTCTGACAAATTGGAGCATATTTAGCACAATGAATTTATTTTTTTCAAGCGCAAATTTCTTGGTTTTAATCGCTAATGGATTACTTGGAATTGCCTGTTGTACTCGTTTTTGTTGTCCGTGACCTTGTGAAGAATATCCTTTTGCCATTTTGGTTAATTAATTTTATAAATTGGACTGCAAAGGTACGAATTTTCTTTTCGCTAAAACAAAAGAATCAAAAGTGAACGAATTAAACACAGGTTTTTCTATAACTTTACAAACATAAAAATCCCTCATTCAATGGAACTAACCGATAATCAAATCCTCAACCATACGCAAGTTCTCCAAAAAATCAGGAGGATTGCTTTTGAGATTTATGAGAATAATTTTGAAGAAACCCAAATCGTAATTGCGGGCATAAAAGGGCAAGGACACGCTTTTGCCAAGAATTTGGCATTGGCTTTAAACGAAATATCAAGCATTGAAGCAACTGCAGTTTTGATTGATGTGGATAAAGACGTAACCTATGACAGTCCCGTGGAATTCGACTGCGATGAGCGTTTTTTGGAACATAAAACCATCGTAGTTGTGGATGATGTTTTGAACACAGGGCGAACTTTTGCGTATTGCCTTTCGCCATTTTTGAGTATTCCCGTCAAAAGGATTCAAGTAGCAGTGATGGTGGATAGAAATTACCGCAGATTTCCGATTTTAGCGGATTATGTAGGCTATCAACTATCAACGACGTTGAATGATTATGTATCGGTTGTGTTAGATAATGAGGAGGAAATGGGAGTTTATTTAAGATAGTTTTTAGGTATGAGGTTGTAGATAATAGGCATGAAGCCAAAATAATTTCATGGGTAAATTTTATACCAACGACTTCATGTCTCATACCTACGACCTCATACCTATTAAAGATAACTAATCAAATCCATCAACCAATCTGCCTTGAAAAATAAAATCAGAATTGGTAAAACTAAGATAATTGCTAAAAAATATTGCTTTGAATTTAATTCAAATGTCTGATTTTCAAGGGGTTCTTTGAAAAATAGGTAGAATGGAATCTTTAAGTAGAAGAACAAAGCAATGGCTGTATTCAACAATCCAAAGATGAAAAGCCACAATAAAATGGACTGATTAGTTGCTTGATACGTCTCCCATAAAGCGGAAAAAATGCTCAATTTTGCAAAAAAACCTGCCGTTGGTGGAATTCCTGCCAAAGAAATCATCACCATCACCATCATAATTCCGTAGAAAGGATTGAGCCTGCCAAGACCGCTTAGATTTTCGATTTTCGATTTTCGATTTTCGAGGAGAGATTGCTTTCCTATTTCAGCCTTTGTTGGAGTTTTCTTCAACGGGTTACCAAACGATTTATTGGAGTTTTCCCCAACCAAGGTAGGAATAACTGATAATTGTTTATTGTTGGTTGTTGATTGTATTTCCACAAAGTCCACTAAAAGAAATGCTGCCAGATTCGTAAAAAGCGTTATGATTAAATAAAAAACGACACTCGTAAGTCCTAATTCTGACATCGTTACTAAACCAATCAAAATAAATCCTGAATGGGCAATGGTTGAATATGCCAATAATCTTTTAGCGTTATTTTGCCATAAAGCCGAAAAATTTCCGAAGGTTATACTTGCCATTGCCAAAACTGCCGTGATGGTTTGAAGATTATTGGGAACGGCAGAATAAAACCGAATTGCCACTAAAAATCCTGCAATTTTGGGGGCAACCGAAAAGAAAGCAACCACAGGCATTGGGGCAGATTCATACACATCGGGGGTCCAAACGTGAAACGGGGAAGCCGATATTTTGAAGAGAAACCCACTGATTGTCAGCACAATAGCCACTGTTGAAGCTACGGAATCAATTTGAGAAATATTCCTTGAAAAATCGGGTGAAGTAATATCTAAGGTTCCCGTCATGCCGTATAATAGTGACATTCCATAAAGCATAACTGCCGAAGCTGAAGCTCCAAAAAGGATGTATTTCAAGCCCGATTCTGTACTTTTTCGGGTTTTATCAATCGTTGTGAGGATGTATGAAGAAACTGAAACTATTTCGATGGAAAGATAAATCATCAATAAATTTACTGACATGGTCATCAAGCAAAGTCCGATGACCATACTGATTAAAATGGGATAAAACTCGGTAACAAACTCTTTTTTGGTAACGTATACATGAGCAAGCGTGAAAATAGTGGAAAGAATAATTAAAAATTTGAACATAACCGCTTTTAAATCTAACACCAACATCCTATCAAAAAGAAATAAATCATTGGGAATGTAAAACTGTTGAACTATTTGATTTAGAATTATTACAACTGAAAATATGCAAAAAAAGAAAATTATTTGGCTTGATCGGGCAGTGTTTTTAATAAATTTTTGCTCGTTTTGTTGGTCATGATGCAGTATTAAATCTATCAATATCATTAATAAAAAAGAGGTTGATAGTAGCATCTCTGGTAGGAGTGCTGCTATACTTTCAAGAATTTGTTTAAGTTGTTCGGGGAGATATAAGGAGTTAGTCATTATTTTTCTGCATAAACTTTCTACATTCTACTTTTATTAGTATTTTTGAATAAAATTTACAAAAAACACTTTTATGGTTAAGAATATATGGTTCTGGTTAATTCAATTTTTTTGTTGGCTCTTTATTGCTTTTGTTGCTCTTTCATACAGTCCTTTGCAGGATAGCGGCGATACGAAGAGCCAAATAATATTTGTTCTTACCTATCTTTTTGGTGGATTCATAATTGGCAATACTTATTGTTATATTATTGAAAATTTGAATTTTGATGATATCACAACTTTACAACTTCTGCTTTATCCACTTTTAGGTAGTTGTCTGATTGGGCTTACGTTTACACTGATTGGTATTACACTTGGTCAATTTGCGTTAAAAAATCCAATAATAGACTTTCTTATTCTATTATTCGAAAATACATGGGTTGTTATTCCTTGTTTTTTCTTTTACCATCTCTATCGTTTTTCCATTATTTATCAACACAGAAAACAACGGACTATCGTAGCGGAGAATCTTTTACAAATATCCGAATTAGAAAATCTTAAAAAGCAATTAAATCCACATTTCTTATTTAATGCCCTTAATAGTATCAAAGCCTTGGCCCTTTTTGATGGCGTGAAAGCTCGTGAATCAATCATTCAATTATCTGATTTACTGAGACTTTCATTGAATTTAGGAGACCAACAACGGGCAACATTGAGCGAAGAATTGAAGTTGGCAGAAAATTATTTAGCCTTAGAAAAATTGCGTTTTGATAACCGACTTTCGTATGAATTCAATATTCAGAATGATTTGGATAATGTTTTGATTATGCCAATGTCGTTGAATACCTTACTCGAAAATGCCGTTAAACACGGAATTGGACAATTGAAATTGGGTGGAAAAATTATTATTTCTGCCTCCACGGATAAAAATGTGATTACAATAACGGTTGAAAATTCTGGATTCTACGATCCAAAACCAAAAAGTCCTTATGGAGGAATTGGTTTGGAAAATCTTCATAAAAGATTGAAATTGCAATTCGGAGATAGAGCAACTTTTACGATTACAAATAGAGATAAAATGGTTGTATCTACTATCAAAATGCCTTTTTGATTCGTTTGATGCGACCGACGCTTCGGTTCGATGTTTGGACTTTGGAGTTCAATATCTGATTATTAATTCTTCATATTTGTTAAGTTTACTGATCTCGAAAAACGAACCGAAGCATCGGTCGCATCGAAGCCTAAAATAATTTTATCAATTCAGCCAAAGAAAGATTCGTTACATCAAAAATTAAATGGGGAAATATTCCGAAAATTATTGCCAAAATTGCCAAAGGATAAAGCATAATTTTTTCCCTTGATGTTAAATCCTGCAAGGTTTCCTCGTATTGTCTTATCCAAAAATTCCCGAAAAACATTCGTTGTAAAGTCCACAAAAAATATCCTGCTCCCAATACTAATCCAAACGTTGCCAAACCCGCTAACCATCTGGGAATCAGGGGACTATTGAACGCTCCCATTAAGGTAAAAACTTCTCCAATGAATCCAGAAAACGCTGGTAAACCCAACGAAGCAAAAAAAGCAATGGCTGTCATTAAAGTGAATAATGGTAATTGACTGGCAAGACCTTGATAGGAGTCAATTCTTCTGTCGTGCGTTCGTGAATAAAGCACGCCTACTAAGAGAAACAACATGGAAGACAAAATGCCGTGCGAAAACATTTGGTAAATTGCTCCGTTAAATCCTTCGCTCGTGAGTGAACCAATTCCCAATAACACAAAACCCATGTGCGAGACTGATGAATAGGCAATCATTTTCTTTAAGTCGTTCATTGCCAAGGCATTAAACGCTCCGTAGATAATTGATAAAACGCCAAAACCTACAATCCATAAGGCATATTGATTAGCGATTTCTGGAAAAATTGGATAACAAATTCTAAGGAATCCATATCCTCCAATCTTCAAAAGAATCCCTGCCAAAACTACTGAAACAGGCGTTGGGGCCTCTACGTGGGCATCGGGCAACCAAGTATGAAAAGGGACAACGGGTAACTTTATCCCAAAACCAACCATCAAAAATATAAATGATAAAGAACGTAGTGAAATACCACCGACTTTATTAGCTGAAAAAATATTTAACCATGAATCCGAAATATAATTGCCTTGGTCGGGCATGAAACGGAGGTCGAAAGTATGGACAATTGATTGCGTTGGTAATTCGCCCTCCGCCAACAGGCTTTGAATTTGGGTAATAATTTTTGGCGTAACATCCGAAGCTGAATTTATCAAACCCATTTGCACGGCAGTTTCTACGGGGTCAATCACGGAAAGATACAGCCCAATCATGACAATCAAGATAAAAATTGAGCCAACAAGCGTGTAAATAAAGAATTTAATGGACGCATATTCTCTTCGAGGTCCGCCCCAAAGTCCGATGAGGAAATACATCGGCAAAAGCATAAACTCAAAAAATAAATAGAACAGGAACATATCTAAGGCAATAAAACAGCCAATAATTGACCCTGCCAATAAGAGATATAACGAAAAATATCCCCGAGATTTATCTTTAATTTCAAAGGAAGAAATTGCTCCGATAAACATTACAATCCCCGTCAGTAAGACCATCGGGAGACTAATTCCGTCCACACCCAAAAGATAATCAATTGAGCCGATTCCTAAATTACCCAACGGTAAAGTTATCCAGTCATATTGTTCAAGAAACTGATAATCAGCTACTTGTTTATTAAATATGAAATATAAGTAAATGCAGAGCAATAACTCTACCCCCGTAACAACAAGCGTAACCCATTTAAAATAAGGTACAAATCGTTCAGGTGAAAACGCTAAAACAAGCGATGCGAAGATAGGAATAAATATGAGTAATGATAAAATGGGCATTTTTTATAATTTATAATACTGTAGCTCTAAGCAAACGTTGCCCGATAGCATTTCGAGAATCCGAGTCCAATAATTCGACTGTTCTCGAAATGTTATCGGGCAACGTTTGCTTCGAACTACAATATAAGCTACTTTAAAACTGCAAACGCTACTAAACCAATCAGACCTAAAAACGCTAATGCAACATACAATTGCACTTTTCCGCCTTGTGCTGAACGAGTAACTCGCCCAATAACACCAGCCGAATAGGCTGATCCATTGGGAATTCCATCAATGATTTTGGCATCAAACCAACCGGTGAATTTAGCGATAAATACTTGTAAATTAGCTAATAAGTTTACCAATGAATCCAGCATTCTTTGGTCGAAAAATTGGATGATATTGGATAGTTTTAGGGTTGGGTTTACGAAAATTTTGTT
>JAYVRF010000062.1:0-32992 GCA_043756925.1 Arcicella sp.
CAAATTTTCACCAATACGGATGTTTTTCCCTACTTTGAACTGGCTGTTTGCTCTAAGCGTTGCTCTTTGGAAAGAATTATGCAGCAAAACACCTTCATTTGCACTATAACTTCCAGTGATGCTAAAAGTTGAAGCATCGTTTCCACCACTAACTCCAATGCTATGGTTTTGGATGGCAGCTGGGCGAGTCATTTCTTTCCACCAATTCGTACCTACTTGATTAGTTTCAGTAATTTGGTTTGTTTGCTCGTTATAAGTAGTTAAATCAACTGTATTACTCGATGGCATTATATATTTTGGTAATGTACCCGACATCCAAGCTGGAGCATCAGCACCAAATTTTTGTTTCAAAGCCTGAGCAAAAACTGCTGAACTTGTGTTTAACACTTCATCATAGCCTTTTACAGGATTAGCAACTCCATAAGAACCACTATAAGTAAACTTTGTCTTACCTACTTTTCCTTGTTTAGTCGTAATTACAATTACACCATTTGATGCTCTTGAACCATAGATTGAGGAAGTAGAAGCATCTTTCAAAACTTGAATAGACTCTATATCATCAGGACTAATTTGGTTCATGTATTTGTCTTGCATTGGCACACCATCAATTACGTACAAAGGATCGTTGTTTGTAAATGAAGATATTCCACGAATACGAACGTTTGTGGCATCACCAGGTGAACCAGATGTTGAAATAGTAACTCCTGTTGCTCTACCAGCAAGTGCCTGTGTGAACGAAGATGTTTTAATTTCTTTGAGTTCTCCCGCATTGATTACTGATACAGCACCCGTAATATCACGCTTCCTGATTTGTTGATAACCAGTTACAACTACTTCATCCAAAGCACTCACATCTGATTGCATTGAAACATTAACAACCGAGCGTGAACCAACGGCTACCTCTAATGTTTTGTAGCCTACAGAAGACACAATTAACACTTCATTTCCCGATTTTACACTAATGGCAAAATCGCCCGTTCCGTTTGTTACTGTACCTGTATTAGTACCCTTAATTTTGATACTTGCTCCTGGAATTGAACCACCATCAGAAGCATTGACGTTTCCAGTCACTCGTCTGTCTTGTGCAAATGTTAAGAACGTACTCAGCAAGAATACACCTAACAAAAGCATTCTCTTCATTTGAGAGTAAAGTTTTGTGTTCATAATAAAAAAAATGGTTTTTTGATTGAAAAATTTATACTATTGATTGAAATCTCTATAAAGATAATAGTAAAGTGGTTTTATGACAATATTTTCTATTAAAATTTTTATATTTCTAATCCTATAGAAGAGAATAAATGTTACATCTTACTCATTATT
Source organism: Arcicella sp. (assembly GCA_043756925.1). Taxonomy (GTDB): domain Bacteria; phylum Bacteroidota; class Bacteroidia; order Cytophagales; family Spirosomataceae; genus Arcicella. Next base: position 1,321 of record JAYVRF010000062.1, read on the forward strand.
TTTTACGATTTAATGATGTATCTATATAACAATCAGTTCTATACAGTTCTAATCGCAGTTTTTGGTATTATAAAATGTGAAAAAAATATTTTCCTGCGGTTAACTGAATAAAATCTTATCTTTCATTGTTACCCTTAAAAAACGGGCAATAAAATACCTTAAAAGAATATTTTAAAATTTATGGCAGAGTTTGATTATAAAAAAGCATTAGTAAAAGTTCCTGAACAGCCAGGTGTATATAGATATTTTGATGAAGAAGGAACCATTATCTACGTTGGAAAAGCAAAGAATTTAAAGAATCGAGTCAGTAGTTATTTCGCAAAATCCAATCAACACGATCGCAAAACGAAGCGATTGGTAAGTCAGATTCGGAATTTGGAATTTACGATTGTTCACACGGAATTCGATGCTTTATTGTTGGAAAATACGTTGATAAAAAAGCATCAACCTAAGTTCAATATTCTCTTGCGGGATGATAAAATGTACCCCTTCATCTGCGTAACGAATGAACCGTTTCCCAAAATCATCACTATCCGCAGAGTTGATAAAAAATTAGGAACCTTCTTTGGTCCTTTTGCCAATCAAAAGGCTTTGTATTCTATTCTGGATACGTTTAAACAGATTTACAAATTTAGAACTTGTAGTTTGAATTTATCTGAGAAAAACATCAAGGAACGCAAATTCAAAGTCTGCTTGGAATATCATATCGGGAATTGCAAAGGTCCTTGTGAAGGTCTGCAACTTGAACCTGAATATTTGGAAGAAATTGATATGGCGAAAAATACGCTGAAAGGCAACATGGGACTTTCTCGGCAATATTTTGAGGAAAAAATGTTGAAAGCCGCTGCTAAACTCAACTTTGAAGAAGCCCAAGAGTTTAAGGAGAAATTGGCTTATTTGGTTAATTTTCAAAGTAAATCAACCGTTGTTAATCCAAATATCAAGGATGTTGATGTGTTCTCAATTGTGTCGGATGAGGAATCTTTTTACTTCAATTTTATGAAAATTTTGAACGGTTTTATTACGCAATCGCAGTCTTTGGAAGTGAAAAAGAAATTGGATGAAACCGAGGAGGACGTTCTGACGATGATGGTTTGGGAAATGCGGGATAAATATGAAAGTGAGGCGAAGGAAGTAATTACCAATATTCCCTTATCCATCGAATTGAAAGGCGTTGAAAATGTGCTTCCACAAATTGGCGATAAACGGAAATTGTTGGATATGTCGCTGAAAAACGTTTTGTATTTCCGTAAAGAAAAAGCCGACCGACAAGCCTCCGAAGACAGTGCAGGTGATTCAAAAATGCGAATTCTTTTGACTTTGAAGAATGATTTACGGATAAAAACCATTCCTAAGCACATTGAATGTTTCGATAATTCCAATATTCAAGGTACAAATCCAGTCTCGGCAATGGTTTGTTTTAAAAACGGAATGCCTTCTAAGAAGGATTACAGGCACTTTACACCTAAAACAGTGGTTGGTCCTGATGATTTTGCCACGATGCGAGAAGTTATCAGTCGCAGATACACAAGGCTCTTGGAAGAAGAAGCGGATTTGCCAGATTTAATCATCGTGGACGGTGGCAAGGGACAACTAAGTGCTGCTTGTGAAGCCTTGAAAAGTTTAGGATTATACGGAAAACTACCCATCATTGGCATTGCGAAACGATTGGAAGAAATCTATTTCCCCGAAGACAGCATTCCCTTATACATTGATAAAAAATCAGAGTCGTTGAAACTCATTCAGCGTTTAAGAGATGAAGCACATCGTTTTGGCATTACAAAACACCGTGATAAACGTTCTAAAAATTTCATTATCAGTCAATTAGAAAGCATTGAAGGCATTGGAAAAACCACAGCTGAGAAACTTTTAAAGCATTTCGGAACGGTCAGCAACATTTATAAAGCCTCTCCCGAAGAATTGGAAACATTGATGGGCAAAGGACGAGCTTTAAAAATTAGGCAACAGTTGGAAATTGTGGGTGGACAGTGATTCAGTAGGCAGTTTTCAGTTACCAGCAAAAAGGGAAGTGTCAATCATAATATTTTCCTTTTTTATGTTATTTGCAAATTTCAAGCATTAAATGAGTAAAGAAAGTTCTTAATAAAAATTTTAATGACTTTTTAAAACATTTGTTATAAAAATATAAATATAAAATATTGTTTTTTAAATATCCACTTTGTAATTTGTGTGAAAGAACCTGATAAATACCTGATGAGTAAAGAATACTCAGTCTGAATTTATCGTGTAATTTCTAAATTATTACCTAATTATTAACTTACAACCCAATCGTATGAAAAAAAATTATCCTATCAAAAGGCTATTTACTGCTCTTTCTTTCCTTCTTTTTCTTGGAATTTCACAATCCAGCCAAGCACATTTAAACGAGCAAATTCAAAAAGCAGATAAACAAATTATGGGTAAAGTCACTGATGAAAACGGTGCAGCTTTGCCAGGAACGAGCGTGTCAATTAAGGGTACTTCAAAGGGTACAACTACGGATGCTACTGGTAAATATTTAATAAACGTAGCGGATAATGCTGTGACGTTGGTTTTTTCATTTACTGGTTATAATTCCCAAGAAATTGTCGTTGGGAATCGTTCGGTGATTGATATTCAAATGAAAAACAACAATCAGTCTTTGGACGAAGTGGTTGTGGTTGGTTACGGTCAAGTTCGTAAAAGTGATTTAACGGCTTCGGTGGCTTCGGTGAAAGCGGCTGATATTAAATCAATTGTGCCAACTTCATTGGAGCAAGGTTTAGCTGGTAGAGCAACGGGTGTTGTTGTAACGCAGGCTTCGGGAGCTCCTGGGGGTGCGGTAACGGTGCGTGTGCGTGGTCCAAACTCAATCAGTTCGGGTAGTGAACCGCTATATGTTGTAGATGGAATTCCTATTTATTCAGATAATGATGCTACCAGTTCGGGCGGTAATCGTACGTCTTCAAATGCTCTTGCTGCTATCAATCCGAGTGATATTGAATCAATGGAGATTTTGAAAGATGCTTCTGGAACGGCAATCTATGGTTCGAGGGGTTCAAACGGGGTGATTTTAATTACTACAAAAAGAGGAAAGGCGGGAGCAACTAAAATTGACTACGAAGGTTCTCAATCATTCTTGACGGTTGCCAAGAAATTAAACATGATGAATGCCACTCAGTACGCTGAATATCAAAATATTAGAGCTGTTTCTCGTGGACAATCCGCCCCTTTTGCCAATCCATCACAATTTGGACAAGGAGTTAATTGGCAAGACGAAACTATGCGTACAGGCAGTATCATGAACCATCAATTATCATTCTCGGGTGGAAGCGAAAAAACTCAATTCTTGGTTTCGGGGGGATATTTTAAAGAAAATGGAATCATCAAAAGTACCGATTTTGAAAGATTCTCGCTTCGTGCCAACATTGATTCTAAATTTTTGAACGATAAAGTACGTCTGGGATTAAGTTCTCTTATTAGTAAAACGGGTCAAAATGCTATTCCAACCGACAGAGGAGGTCCAGGGGGGGCAATCATTACCATTTTGGGACAGTCACCGATTGGTCCAGTTTACAAAACAGACGGTCGTTATGATTTACAGGCTTATGATGGTCGTTTCTTAACGAATCCATTGGCTGAAGTTCAAGAAGTGATTGACCGTGACAATGGATTACGATTCTTGGGAACAACCTATTTGCAATTTGAATTAGCCAAGGATTTATATTTCAAAACATCCATTGGTATTGATTTAACGAGTAATGATCGTGAGACGTATTATTCAGACCAAACTCGTCTGGGACGTGAACGTAATCGCTCGTATGAATTAGGTTACAGAAATATCACGAATGTTTTGAACGAAAATATTTTGAGTTATTCAAAAACCTTTGGAACGAGTCGTATTGATGCCATCGGAGGCTATACTTATCAAACAGATAACAACCGTTTTGGAGCAACATCAAGTAACAATTTCACTTACAATGATTTCAATGTAAACAATGTGCAAGATGGGGTAACATTTTTGCAACCATTTTCAAGCAAGCAATCTTGGGTTTTGCAATCGTTCTTAGCAAGGGTTAATTATAGTTTAATGGACAAGTATTTACTGACCCTCACGATGCGTAGAGACGGTTCTTCGAAATTTGGTCCAAACAATAAATGGGCAAATTTTCCCTCAGTAGCATTAGCTTGGAAGTTGAAAGAAGAAAGTTTTATGAAAGAACTTCCTGCCATTTCAGATGCTAAGGTTAGGTTAAGTTATGGTATTACGGGTAATTCTCAAATTCCAATTGGTCGCTCGTTGGCTTCGTTGGCAGGAGATAATTATTTGATTAATGGAGTAATTGTTGCGGGTGTACGTGAGACAAGAGTTGCTAATCCTGACCTTCGTTGGGAAACTACTAAAATGGCAAATTTTGGACTTGATTTAGGTTTCATGAATGGAAAATTAACGGCTACATTCGACTATTTCAATAACACTACAACCGATTTGTTATTGAACGTTGCCTTAGCTCCAACAACTGGTTTTCAGACGGCTCTTCAAAATTCTGGGACGCTTAACAATAGAGGTTTCGAGGCTTCTATTGGTTACAACGTCATCAATAATAAAGACTTCCGTTGGGATGTAAAACTGGATGCTTCGACGGTGAAAAACGAAATTACTGACCTTGCTGGCTCTCCTCCATTTTATTCTTATGTGGGTAGTCACTTAGGACCCGAAGGCTCTTATGTTGCCGTCGGAAAACCCCTTGGCGGTTGGAATGGCTATGAATTTATTGGTATTTGGAAAAATGCTGATGAAATCAAAAATAATCCAAGCATCGCAGGAATTGACAAACCAGGTTATCCAAGATACCGAGATGTAAACGGTGATGGCAAAATTGATATTGGCGATAGAACGTATTTGGGAGACCCTAATCCAAATTTTATTTGGGGTTTTAATTCAAGTTTTACGTATAAAAACTTCGATTTCTCTTTCTTTTTCAGAGGTTCGCACGGAGGCAAGATTCGTAATCTTCAAGCATCTGAACACGCCGACGGAGTGGGTAATTATAACCAATACGCCATCGTAGCCACGGATTCTTGGACTCCAAGCAACACCTCGGCTTCTCGCCCAATTATTGATGCCACTCGTGAATTCCCAAGTTTCTTCCGTCGTTCATCTTTCTTTATTGAGGACGGTTCTTTTGTTCGTTTGGTGAATACGCAGGTTGGTTTCAAAGTGCCAACCAACAAGTATCTTCGCTCGGCACGGGTTTATGTAAGTGGGCAAAACCTTTTGACTTTCACAAAATACACAGGTTTTGATCCAGAAGTTAGCAACGGAGGACAAAGTCCATTGAACCGTGGCGATGATTATGATGCCTATCCAAGAGCAAGACGTTTTACGGTTGGACTTCAATTAGGATTTTAGGAATAAAAAATAGAACAATTCAAAACAATATTTTATACAATCCGTTATGAACTTATTGTATAAAATATTAAAAAACAAGATGTAATTATGAAAAAAATACTAAGAAATGCCTTTTTGTTAGCCACAGCTTTTACGCTAACATTCTCGTGCAAAAACTTGGATGAACAACCAGATTTTGCCAGTCCAGCATCATTTTATAAAGATGAAAAGGATATGGATGCTGCCATCAATGGAGTATATCGCCCTTTAAATCGACAGTGGTACAATACTTTTTATTGCCGTAGTGTATTTGAATGTGCTTTGGGTATCGCAGGAGGCTATGAAAAAGGTCCTCAGTATTACGAAACTGGTGCCTACGTTGCCAGTGATGAATATATTGATGCTTATTGGAAAGATAATTACGATGGAATAAACCGTGCAAATGTTGTTTTGGATAGAATTGCAGGTGTTCCAAAAGATAAACTTTCAGATGCAAAACGAACTCGTATAATGGGTGAAGCTCACTTTTTACGTGCCTTATATTTATATCAGGTTTATGTTTATTTTGAGAATATTCCCGTGCCAGATAAATCAACTACTGCCTTGGGTGTAAATATTTCAAACGAAGGTGGAAAAGCGAAAGCATTAGCTTTAATGGAAGCTGATTTGAAAGCCGCCGAAAACGAATTGCCCACTCAAAATGCCGTCGCCGATGCTGGACGTGCAAGTAGATGGGCAGCAAAAACGCTGTTATCAAAAGTATATTTAGAAGCTGGAAAATGGAACGAAGCAGCTACAAAAGCGAAAGAAGTGATTGACCAAAGCAGAGCAACTTTATTTACTGATTTTGCGGATGTGTTTAGTGTTGAGAAAGAAAATACTGGTGAGCGTTTCTTTGAAATTCAGAATGATTTTGCAACAAGCCCTTGGTCAAATTATAGCAATATGCACGCTCATTTTACCCCAACCGACTGGGACGGTGGCGACCCAAATACACTTGATGTTGGTGACAACGTGACTGCCGCAGGATGGGGCGATGCTTGGATTGTGAGTGATATTGGTTTCAGAACAAAATTTGAAGCAGGAGACAAACGTATTAAAGTTACGTTTATGGATCAGTATCGTTCAAAAAATGCGGGTGGTCAAGTGGTTAAATTCGACCCAAAAGCAAAGTCAGGTTTTGTTGCTCCAAATTCATCAGAACGTACTTTTAGTAATGTAATTCTTCAAAAAAATATTGAGTATAAAATTGGAGGATGGCAATATACGAAGAAAAATTATATGCTTATTCGATTGTCTGATGCCCTTTTAGCACATTCAGAAGCAGTGGCAAATGGTGCTTCAGGCGATGGTCTTTTTGGAATAAACACTGTTCGTACACGGGCAGGATTAAAACCAATAGCAGGGGTGAGTGGACAGGCTTTGAAAGATGCAGTATTTAATGAATGGCTAAGAGAATTTGCAGGCGAAGGATGGGCTTTCCCAACGGCACGCAGATTCGGCAAAACTGCGGATGTTATCAAAGAATTTGCAGGGCGTACAGTTGATAATGCCAAGTTCAGAGTATTACCAATTCCTTTGGTAGAAATTAATGCTAACAAAGGTGTAACCCAAAATAAAAGTTGGGATTAATTATAACTTCAATGCAATCAAAAGCATGGTTTTGGATCTTCCAATTCCATGCTTTTTTTGTATATTTAGAAGATGACGAAATATCTTTCTGAATTTGAATTCATCAGATTTAGGGATTTTTTGGATTAAATTTCGGTAGAAATCCACAAAACCATCAATCTGTCGAATCCAAATTCAGACAAAAAATGGACAGATAAAAAAAAATCTAATTGTCCTCATTATGAAATATAAAATGTCTCCAAACCTCCTCATAATCACCCTAATAACCATCGTCTCATCCTGTAAAAAAGATGAGCAAAAATGGTTTAGAAAAGTCCCCTCCGAAACATCAGGCATAACTTTTACGAATAACATCAAAGAAAATGACCAGTACAATATGATTGATTATTCGTATCTGTATAACGGCGGAGGCGTTGGCGTGGGAGATGTAAATAATGATGGATTTCCTGATATTTTCTTTACCAGTAACCAAGGAACTTGTGAATTATACTTAAATAAAAAGAATCTACATTTTGAAAATATTACCCCAAAAGCAAAGGTTCAAACAAAAGGATGGTGTACGGGTGTAACTTTTGTGGATATAAACGCTGATGGTTTTTTGGACATATACGTCTGTAAATCAGGCAATTGTCCTGCCAATGAACGAAGAAATCTGTTGTTTGTAAATGACGGATACAAAGACGGTAAATGGTCTGGAACATTCACCGAACAAGCGGAAAAATACGGAATCGCCAATGAAGGATGGAGTAGTCAGGCGGCATTTTTTGATTATGACAAAGACGGTGATTTAGACCTCTATGTTTTGAATGCCACTAACGAAGACCGACAGCCCAATCGAATCAAAGAGAATCGTGAATTAGATGGGAAAAGCAACGCTAATGATGCTTTTTATAGAAATGACAAAGGAAAATTTACCGAAATACATTCGCAAGTAGGAATTATTGACGATGGTTGGGGACTTGGACTTGGCGTAGGTGATTTTGATAATGACGGTTGGGAAGATTTATACATTTCCAATGATTTTTTAGCCAATGATTTAGTCTATTTCAACAATCAAAAAGGCGGTTTTTGGGAAAAATCTAAAACACTTTTAGCTCATACCAGTCATTTTGCAATGGGGAATGATATTGCTGATTTCAACAATGATGGATGGCAGGATATTATCGTTACCGACATGATGCCGACAACTAATCAGCAACGCAAAAAAATGGCAGGAACGCTCTCAAATGATGCTTTTGAGATGGTTTTGCAACGTGGATATAATCCTCAATATATGCGAAATACCCTTCAATTAAACAATGGAAGCGGTTTGCCGTTTTCGGAAATTGCGATGATGGCGGGTGTGAATGCCACGGATTGGAGTTGGTCGCCTTTGTTGGCTGATTTTGATAATGACGGTTGGAAAGATTTATTCATCAGTAATGGTTATCGTCATGATATTACTGACATGGATTTTATTACCGATAATGCAAAATTAGGTCAGCAAATGCAATTGTATGATGCCGATAAAATCATCAAAGAAACCGCCAAAAAACAACCTGAATACAAAACTAAAAATCACCTTTTCCGAAATACAAGAGGACTTGCTTTTGAAGATATTTCGGATAAAATTGATAAAAATATTCCCTCATTCACCAATGGAGCCATTTATGCTGACTTAGACAATGATGGAGACGTAGATTTGATTACCAATAATATAGACGAAAAAGCGGAAATTTTAGAGAATATTTCTCCAAAGAAAAACTACGTGAAAATCAATCTTTCAGAAGATTCTCAAAACCATTTTGCTTTGGGTGCGGAGGTTATAATTTTTCAAAAAAATACAACACAAGTATTTCATCACAGCGTTACAAAAGGTTATTTATCCAGTAAAGATTATTCGATAAATGTTGGCTTAGATAAAAATTTACAAATAGATTCTCTACAAATTATTTGGACGGATAGAACTTTTCAGACTTTGAAGAAAGTAAAAGCCAATCAGATTTTAAACATCAAAAAGGCATTAGATTTGCCAAAATACTTGCCTAAAAAGCCTGAAACCCCATTTTTTAAAACTTCCCAATTCCCATTTCAAAACATTGAAGAACCTTACGATGATTTTGCCGCTGAGCCATTATTACCCTATCGTTTCTCAACCGAAGGTCCAACCATGACCAAAGGAGACATTAATTCAGATGGATTAGAAGATTTTTTTGTGACTGGTTCACTTTATAAAACGGGAACGTTTTTTATTCAAAAAACTGACGGCAATTTTGTAGAAAAATCCTTAATAAGCCCTATTCCAATCGGTGATGGTGGAGAATGTTTACTTTTCGATGCCGATAATGACAAAGATTTAGACCTTTACCTTGCCAGTGGGGGGAATGAATTTGAAGTAAATTCTAACTTCTATCAAGACCAAATTTTCTTAAATGATGGAAAAGGAAATTTTAAATATTCACCCGAAAAATTACCCGAAATGAAAACGCCAAGTTCGTGCGTTGTTGCCTCAGATTATGATAAAGATGGGGATTTAGACCTTTTTGTGGGCGGAAGACGACAAATTATGAAATATGGAGAAGCTGGGACAAGTTATTTATTGCAAAATAATAAAGGTTTTTTTCGTGATATGACTCCACCAGAACTCAAAAATATTGGTATGGTCACCACAGCACTTTGGACAGATATTGACAAAGACGGTTGGCAAGATTTAATAATTGCAGGAGAATTTATGTCAATCGTTTACGTAAAAAATGAGGAAGGTAAATTGAATAAAAGTCCTACTAAAATAGCTGAAAGTGGCTTTTGGAATACCATTGCCCAAGGAGATTTTGATAATGATGGAGACATTGATTTCATGGCGGGCAATATTGGCACAAATAATAAGTTTGGAATCTCTACAAAAACGCCTTATCGTATTTACTTAAACGATTTTGACGGCAATGGATATGCTGAATCCATTGTAACTTATTACGTTGAAGGCAAAGAATACCCTGCCACAAGCCGTGATGATTTAATGAAACAATTACCGTTCTTACGCAAAAAAATAGAACGATATTCTGATTATTCCAAGGCAACTTTACAAGATATTTTTGATGATTCACAATTAAAAAAATCTCTTGTTAAAGAAATTATATCTACTCAAAGCGTATATCTTGAAAATATTGGTGATGGATTTACTATTGCACCACTTCCGGAAATGGCTCAAATGAGTACCATAAAGAATTTTTGGGTTGAAGATATGGATAAAGATGGAAGCTTAGATGTGATACTGATTGGAAATTCTTATGCACCGGAAGTTGGTACTGGACGATTGGATGCCTCTTTGGGAATGATGTTAAAAGGCTCTGGAAAAGGAAATTTCAAGGCAATTTCATCATTAAGTAGTGGAATAAATATCAGAGGAGATACTCGTCAAATCATTAACATCAAGAACAAAAAACCTTTTTTTTTGATTTCAAAGCACAACGATAAATTCATAAAGTTGGAAATAAATAAGCCTTGAATTTAAAGTTATTTCTTAAACATAGTCATTTAAAAAAAAGAGAATGCCAATCTGACATTCTCTTTTTTACTTTACAGTATTTTAAATTCTAATATTCCCAAAGATTGTGTTCCATCTCCATTAATTTATATTCCAATTGTTGCGATTGAATCAAACCTTGTTTTGCACCTCCGTAAATCGTATCTAAATCATCATCTTTTGAATTACCTTTCTTGATTAGACGTGCATGATGCAAACGTAAATCAAAAGCATCAGCCATATTCTTGTGTTGAGCTTCATTTTGTTCGTTATACCAAACACAATTTGGATTACTACGGAATAATTTATCTAAATCTTTGTACCTAAACGATCCAACATTTTTATCAAATCCTGCCGTTGTCATTGTTGCAGGAATAATGATTGTAATTGATTGGATGTCATAGTACAAACGTGAACGTTGCTTATCAAAAATAGCATCCTCACGAATTTCTAAGATTGATAACTGCTTGGCGTAATATAATTCTGACCCCGTAGAAACCGGCGTAGGATTATTAAATCCGTCGTTTGCAGGAGGAGTTCCAGCAGCTAAACCAGTTTTTGGTGTTTTTGGTTTTGGGTCACCCCAACCATCATCAGCACCAGCCGTAGTTCCACCAGCTTCCGTTCCAAATCCAGCCGCTTTTTCAGCATCCGACAAGGCATTATCGTTTCCAATATTTTCCATCGCCAAATTCTTCAAAAACTCCTCTTTGGTAATTTTAGTTTTCAAAGAATCCGTTTTGTATGGTTGCAAAACACCGCTTTGCACCCACTCAATCAAGTATTTTGTGATTTCATTTCCTTTTGAAAAGAAAGGCTGATTTTGCTTTTCGTTCAAATCCATCCGTCTCCACAGACGTTGTTTCCACATAATATTCGATTCATCCACTGGACGAACTGAATCAGGATTTTTACCTTTATTGTCTTTTTCTTGGGCTGAAACCCATGTGCTGGTCGTCAATGACAAAAGAGCGATACCTGCAATTTTACTAAGATTTTTCATACAATTATGGAATGACAAGTTTTACAATTAATTGATTTTCAAAGATTTGTAAACTTATATTTGCATATTTTGAATAACGAAAAGCGTGAAAAAATATTTTAATTCAACGGTATGTTTTTAACAATCGTTATTGGCGTTGTCTCAACAGTTCCACGGAAATTTTGTCTTTGGAAAGAACGTACTTCAATATAATAACGGTCACCTGCTTGTGCATTTTGTGATAATGAACTGATGCTTCCACCACCTTGCAGGGTTAATTCTCCAACTCTTTTGCTACCTCTTACCAAAGAAACTGAAACTTCTCCTGAACGATACCTTGCATCATCTGGATTAGTTGCTTTGAATGATTCCTCGGCAATAACACGAGCATCAATCGTTCTTAGACCTGCCGCACTTGCACCACGCTTTTCGTCCAATTCACCACCATTACCAAATATCTTAACTTCTGGCTTTGGAATTCTACGAACTCTGAATTTCTCAACACCTAATAAAATACCTCCATTATTGATGTTCAATTCAACCGAAGTCCCATTTGGCACAACTGTAATTTTTCCAGCACCGCCACCAGCAATTACTTCACCACCAGTTGCTGTAATGTTTGGTTGCCATAAAGCTCCCAAACCTGGGCTTACGATACTCAATTTATTGGCACAAGCTAAATATAAAGGAGGTAAACTTCCTGATTCAATGTTATAAGTTGGCTTTAATACAAAATATTCTTGATCAACGTTTCTGGTTTCTGCACCGTTTGGTCCATTAAAAGAAATAGTTGCAGTATAAGTTTTTCTCGAAAGTCCACGACCGTCATATTGACCGCCTTGTGCTTTGAACTTAATTTGCCCTTTACCATCTTTAACGGGAACTGATGAACCATTAAAACTCATTCTTGGGGTAATTCCAGAAGAATAAGCCGCAATAAACATTTCAGCTTCATAGTCCATACCTGCAACAACGGTATTAGATTTTGCCGATACCATTGCCAAAATTTTATCAAACTTAATATCTTTCAAACCAATTTTGGCGGCCAATGCCGCTAAAATTGTACTTTCATGACGACGAACTTCTGATTGTTTTTGACTCAAAGTTGCTAAAGCCGCTGGAACTGGTGTTTCTGCAAAGTTTAATTCTGCAAAATCTTTGTTTTTGTTATTCGCATCTTTTGAAACTGCTGGGTCTTCGCTTCCAGATAATGCCAAAGGTTCAATTTTCATGCCTTTGTCACCATACTTAGAAATTTTACCCACATAAGTATCTAACTGGGCTTTCAAGTTGTAGGCTAAACCTTGCTTCTTCCCCCCAATCATAAGCTCATAAACAGGTTCAGTTTCTTTCATACCGACCAAAGCACCTGTTTCTTTATCGTAACCACCTGTTTTTTCAATAATTTGGCTTTTCAAATTATCAAGTTCACCAACCATTGCATCGGCTAATTTATGAACTTCTTGGGCTTGAACAATATATTGACCATCATTACCTTTATTGGCTGAACGCTCCAACATATCTTTCATTCCTTCAATAGTAGCAATATTTTTTTGAACCGACGATGTATTTGCCGTCTCTAAACTATTATTCAATAATACAAATTTTTGTAAAAGTGCATCACTTACCTGCAAAGCAAGTAGGGCTGTTAGCACCAAATACATCATCCCAATCATCTTCTGACGGGGCGTTTCTTTCATTCCTGCCATGTTGTTATGTGCTTATAGGATTTTTAAATTAGTTTAAGTTTCTTTTTAAGGTATGAGATCGTAAGTTGTGGTATGAGGTGAAAAAATACTACCTCATACCTCATATCTCATGCCTATTTACCCTTTCATTGCTGACAACATACTTCCGTAAACATTGTTTAATGAAGTCAAATTGGTCGTCAATTTTGATAATTCTTGCTTAAACTGTTGTGTATCCTTGCTTGCATCGGACATATTTTCCATGGCAGTAGTTAAATTACCATAAAAAGAATTCATAGCTTTTAAATGCTTGTTTGTGTCTTGTAATTCTAATTCATAAACAGCATTCAATGCTCCCATATTTTGGGTAACCTTCTGAAACTGAACACGATATTCTTTCGCATCCTGTGAAGCACTCGCCATTTCACCCATTGCAGTCATGGTCATCCCGTAAGATTTATTCATTTCAGTCATTGTTCCTGCGGCTGTTCTTACATTCTTTGCATAATCGTTTGTTGCAACGGTTGCATCAGTAATATCTCCAATTTTAGAAACTGTATCAGTCAAAGATTTCATTCCTCTTCCTAAATTGTCAAAAATATCAGGTGTCACTTTTGAATTTGCCAACATCTCATCCATTTTTGCAGTTAAGCCCATTCCTGTATTTGAAGATGTACTTCTCTTAGGTAATTCACCAGCAAAATCCTTTGATAATTCTGGGTAAACTCTTTCCCAATTATAGTCTTGACCTGGTTTCATTGTTAAGTATAGAAAACCATACATTGCAAAAATACCTACCTCAGTAAGCATACCAAGCATTAACCATTCATTTGCATTATTCCAGTGAAGAATTTTAGCTAAGGCTCCAAAAATTACTACTGCGGCTGCAAAACTTGCAATAACATTTACGATTTTTTCCATTGTGATTAAAAGGATAATTTTGTTTTAAGACTAATACCTGTTTACTAAATTATAAATTGTGAGCGGTCTGCCGCTGCGGTTATGAATGGTAGGTTATTTTTGACAACATTTCCTTTTCATATCCCAAAACTAAGCGAGGGAACTTTGTCGTATATAACGATTGGATTCCCTCGCTTGTGTTATTTTTAAATTAGCTTATTTTCATAAAACTAATCTTAATGTAATCGTATAAAATTGATTAAAATTTGATTTGCGTTAATAGCTATGAATTTTTCATTAACTCCTAAATCCTAACCGTGCAACGGTCGCCCCAACACATCATATTACTTGAATTCTTTTCCTGACGAACGACCTAAGTGATTCATTGCACAACGAAATCCAATGTATGAACGCTTTTTATTTTCATATTCATACGAGCGAGTACCAGTCTCCAAATAGTATGCAACGTCTTTCCAAGAACCTCCACGAATAACTTTACGTGGCTCTTCTTTATCATCATTCAAGGTATTCAAATCCCAAGTAATTGCCACTGAGTTGTCTGCATAAGCATCTTTTGTCCATTCAGCAACGTTTCCTGCCATGTTGTACAAACCATAATCATTTGGATTAAACATATTTGCTGGTGCTGTGTAAGCGTATCCATCAGCATCATAGTTTCCTCTGTGTGGTTTGAAATTGGCTAATAAACAACCTTTTCCATTCGCTACGTAAGGATTTCCCCAAGGATATTTAGCGGATGCTTTTCCTCCTCTCGCTGCCCACTCCCATTCAGCCTCTGATGGTAAACGAAACCTTGGAGAAATATATTGACCTTCTGATGTACGAAAATCATTGTAAGCCTTTGTTCTCCAATCACTAAAATACTGTGCAGCGGTCCAACTTACACCAACTACAGGATACATGTCAAATGCAGGACTTGAAAAGTAATATTCAGTCATTGGATCACCATTGTGATAGGTAAAGTCTTTGCTCCAAACAGCAGTATCAGGATAATATTCAGCGATAATTTTTTCTTCTCCGATTACCGAAATAGAGTCTTTCATCAACACATCCGTAAACTGACGATACTCATTGTTAGTGATTTCAGTATCATCCATGTAAAACTGTGCAACGGTTACTCGTTTGTTGAAACTTACTGATGATGCAGTTACATCCTCATCGGCTTGTCCCATCATGTATGAGCCAGAGGGAATCAGCACCATTCCAAGTGGAGTAGTTTGTTTCCAGCCTTTACGGGCAGTTGCAGCGATTTCACCGTTTTGCATACCGATGTCTTCTTTTTTATTGCTTTTGCCACCCTTGCTTTTGCCTTTGGAGGCTACCTCACCTTTGCCTTTGCTACTTCTTCCTTTTGTGCTTGCAGTTTTACTTTTGCTCTTGCTTCCTCCGCCCGAACAACTATCAAAGAACAAGGCAGGAATTACTATTAAAAATAGCAAAAATGACTTCCTGAAAATTCCACCGTGATTCATAGTGTTGTAAACTTTTTTGAATGATACCTAAGAAAATATTTAGATAATAATATTCTAAATGTGATTGTATTAATAATTAATTGAGAAAAATTCTTGCGTTTTCGTTTTCTAATCGAATTTCTAATATGTTAAATCCTCTTAAAAACGTGAGGTCTTATCTATTTAGTATGTAAAGATAACAACAAAGATAAATATTTTTTTGTGTTGTCTGTCAATGATTTAGGGTTTTCACAATAAACCTTACCAAACCTTAACGTCTAAATCTTGGAGTACGCACGGGAGTTTTCTTTCCTGCTAAGAGCCTTGGGGCGGGAATGGCATAGCTCAACAAAATTTCGTGCGATAATGGGGCTTTGGCGGTTGCTCCTACGGTTGTCAGGTCAAGTGAATATCCTAACCGTAAAGCATTGTTTTTCAACATCGAAATCCCTGCAATAACAATGCCAGCATCATTTAAACGGTATGAACCCCCAAACCAATATCTTTCAGTGTAAGTAAAAATTGCTCCTCCTTCCAAAACATTTGTATTAAAATCGGTTTTCCACAATGCCATTGGACTCACTTTGATGTCATCATTCAAATAATAATCAAAACTTCCTGTCAAATTCAATACTTGCTTTATTTGATTTATTCCTATTTTATCAACTCCGATATTATAGGCGGGTGCATTTACGTGATTAAGACTCGCTCCGATTTGATAATTTGCTGCTTTATATAATGCTCCAACTGAAAAATCTGCGGTTGTTTGATTATAACCCGCTGAAAGTGCATCCACAATTGGGTCGCCAGTTTCACGAGGACGAAATTTTGTTTTAAAAGATTTGGTGTAAAAACCACCCTTTGCTCCTAATGAAACGATTGCTCCGCTTGATAAATTAATCTGATATGAATAAGACAAAAGCATATTTTGGTAACCCGCACCCGATGGCGTTAAATCATTAACAAATTGTATGCCGATTCCACTGTGCAAGCCATTTAAAGGCATTGAAGCCGTAAAAATTTGTGTTCCCAGAGACCCACTTCCATCCTGAGAGGTCTGATAACCAGACCATTGATTACGATAATGTAATTGAAATCTTGTTACACCGTCTATCCCAGCAGCGGCAGGATTGATGTATAACGGATTAAACATATATTGACTCAATTGAGCGTCTTGTTGAGCGAAAGTTGCGGAGCTTAAAAGAATAAATATCGTTAAAAATATATAAAGTAATTTCTTTTGCATAATGTTTCAGAAAACGGAGTGATGAATATCATAAATAAGTTCAATTCAAAAATAGTAAAGAATTTTAAGATTCACTAAGATTATGGCTTGGATAATTTTAACGTTTATTTTTATGTTTTTGTTGTGAGGATTTTTATAAATTGAGAGGTGGATTTTAAACATATATTTTCAAAAATACATTAAAACGAAAAATCCTGCAAAACATCATTGTTATGCAGGATTTTTTTATCATCTCGATTTATAGTCAAAAACCATTAGCTTTCTTAATATACAATTCCAAAGCACCCGTCATGGAAGGAGCATTTGGAAGTGGTGCTTGAATATCAAGAATTAAATCTGCCTCAGAAACTGCCTTTGCGGTCGTTGGTCCAAAAGCGGCAATTCTGGTTTTATTTTGCTTGAAATCTGGAAAATTATGTCTCAACGAAGTAATTCCTGATGGACTAAAAAATGCCAAAATATCATACGTAACTTCTTCTAAATCAGACAAATCTGATGACACAGTTTCGTACATCACGGCTTCAGTCAAATGCAAATCATTTGTTCCCATAAAACCAGGAATATCGTTTGTACGCTTATCTGAACAAGGAAATAAAAATTTTTCAGTCTTATGTTTCTTGATTAATTCCAATAGTTCAGCCGCTGTTTTTGTGCCTGTGAAGATTTTTCGCTTGCGGATAACGATGTATTTCTGTAAGTAATTTGAAGTTTGTTCAGTGATACAAAAATACTTCATGTCCGCTGGCATTTCGATACGAGCTTCTTTACAAATTCTAAAAAAATGGTCTATCGCATTACGACTCGTAAAGATAATTGCCGTATGTTCCAGAATATTAGTTTTCTGCTTGCGAAATTCTTTGTAGGGTACTCCTTGAATCTCAATGAATGGGCGGAAATCAACCTTAATATCGTATTTTCTTGCCAATTCGAAAAAAGGTGATTTTTCGTCTGTTGGGCGACTTTGCGTAACTAAAATACTGGTTACTTTGGTTAATCTGTCTGGATGTGCGGTTACTGTGATTTCGCTCATACTCAACTCAGTTGGACTGGGATTATAATGTGGGGCTAATGTTTACTAAGTCAAAGTGCTATGGGTTTACATCTTTACTCAATAAATTAAAGTGTTGAAATATTCAAAAATTAAAGGGCAAAACGAATGCCCACGATTAATGGGATTAATTCAACAATGCAAAGGTACGAAAATAAATATAGATTTTTTAGTGTAGTCATCTTATTTATCGTAAAGTATAACAAGGCTAAGCGTGCAATAAAGAACAAAGAAATAGGGATTGACAAGTATTTCTCCGCATTCTTCACTATTGCGGGACTGGAAACTGAGCTAAATGTTAAGACAATCAAGACAACTAAAAAGAACAAACTGGATGCTTGAATAATCTTGAAAAAGTGAATATTGGTAATATTATCAAGACGATAAAGATTTGACAATACTCGAAGAGCAAAATATTTAATCATTAACAAAGCAAAAACTATGATAGAAATTCCTAAAAAATTAAGCATTAATGCTCCCGAAGTTTCGCCTTCACGGAGGATATTACTGGCGGAGAAAAGGTCGGTCTTTTCATTTGTAATTAACATAAATATAAACCCTAATGTTAGGCTCAAACTCACTACGAATAGAATATTGCCCAAATCAAAGGGTTTATTTACCACAAAAGAATCATCTCTTTTACTAATGGTTAATAAATCTCTTGGGCTGAAAAAACGTTCAAAAGATTTGGGTTGGAAATTATACAGAAAAGCATAAAAACATACTAAAACAAGCAAGCCAAGCACGAAGAAATTTTGGAAAGGTGAAATGTCTCTTGGCAGAATGGTCAATAAAGATTCATTCATTTCGATGGCTTTTTGAGCTTTCGAAATTTTATTCCCAATTTGAACGGATAAATCTTCTACGTTGGTATTTGTGCCATAAATAGTGAGGAATAATTTTGCTTTTCCGAACACATTTTGCAGGCTATCAACGTCCAAAACTAATAACTTTGAAATGGGTAATTGCTTCTGCAAAGATGCATCAATAAATAAATAATTTTCTTTTTCTGAACGGTAAAGAATTTTGTAGCCTTTGTAGTTTTCTATATCAAAAAATAGGCTGAATGAATTGTAGTCCTTGTGTTGTTCACGTACATAAGGTACATACGCCTTGTAACGTTCATCAAAAACTTGCCAATCTTCTTGATAGTCGTGAACAATATAAAAGGAATTGTCAGGACTTAAACCGCCCTTTGCGATTGCGTTATTTGGCAGTAAACAGTAGACAGTTATTAATAGGCAGTAGGCAGTTCGGAGTGACGATAAAACACGAAACCTGTAAGATTTCATGAATCCTGTTACGTTTTTATAATTAATATGAAACTTTGTAATATTCAATGATTGGCTTGTTTGGTGCAAAATTACAAAAATTCAGTTAATATACGATTTTAGGTTTTGAATATCAGAATGGCTTTTAAATAAAAGTGAGGCTTCATTTAAAACGAAGCCTCACTTAAAACTTAAAACCTTAAAACCTACGATAAACCCAACGCTTTCAACATCGTTTCCCCAATATCGGCTGGCGAGTGAACAACGTGGATTCCACAGGCTTCCATGATTGCCATTTTAGCGGCTGCTGTATCGTCTGCTCCACCAATAATTGCTCCTGCATGACCCATTCTGCGACCTTTTGGGGCAGTTTGTCCCGCAATAAAACCAACAACAGGCTTGCGGTTTCCGTCGGCTTTAATCCAATTGGCGGCTTCTGCTTCCATGCCTCCACCAATTTCACCAATCATTACGATTCCTTCTGTTTCTGGGTCGTTCATCAATAATTCTACGGCTTCCTTTGTGGTTGTTCCGATGATTGGGTCACCGCCAATTCCAATGGCAGTTGTTTGTCCTAAACCTGATTTTGTTAATTGGTCAACGGCTTCGTAGGTCAAAGTTCCTGATTTTGAGACGATTCCGATTTTTCCTTTTGTGAAAATAAAACCTGGCATAATTCCGACTTTACATTCTCCTGCGGTCATTACACCCGGACAATTTGGTCCAATTAACGTAGTATTTTTATCTTTAATGTACTCTTTCACTTGAATCATATCCTTGGTTGGGATACCTTCCGTAATACAAATAATCACTTTAATTCCTGCATCGGCGGACTCCATGATGGCATCAGCGGCAAATGCAGGGGGAACGAAAATGATAGAAGTATTGGCTCCTGCCTTCTCAACTGCCTCAATAACGGTGTTGAAAACGGGACGGTCGAGGTGCGTTGAACCACCTTTTCCTGGGGTTACTCCACCGACTACGTTCGTGCCGTATTCCATCATTTGTTGGGCGTGGAAAGAACCTTCCGTTCCAGTAAATCCTTGTACGATTACTTTTGAGTTTTTGTTTACAAGTACACTCATTTTTTTGGTATGAATTGTTATTAAATGAAAATCAAATCGCAATTTCGGGCTTTTGCCTAAAACTTTTCGTAAAGGTATATTCCGAAAGGCAAAGGACAAAAGAGAATCAAAACAAAACTAACTTTCTAATTTAAATGGTCGAATGGGTTATCAAACTTTTAAACGAAATTGAGTCAGAATGAAGAACATCAACGGATTCCGTAAAGAATGTGGAATATAGCAGTGATTTTCATACTTCCTTCTACATTCTTCATTCCTTGCGGCAACCGTTACTGTTCTGAATTCTGACTTTTCTTTACCCAAACAAAAACTTACTCCAAAACAACCTTTCCATCACGGTCAATATTGGTTCTTTTATCAAAATGGAAATCGTAAAAACCTGCATCACCTTCTTGTGCGTCAATTTTTACGAAGCTTCTGCCCATTTCTAAACCTTGATTATCGTAGGCTTTTGCGGAAACTCTGCCTTTGAATCTCTTTGAGAATATTAGGTAAATACTTAATAAATTATCCGTTCCTTCTTTATCATTTTTAAGAAAAACCTTGCCATTTGTGATTCCTTTTGTGGATAAAGATTCGGTGTAACTAACGTTAATGGCTCGTGCTTTTTTGATGCCTGATTCCACGCCTTTGACCATATCACCCGCTGTTTCACCGATTTTTTCGGTCGAATTACTTAGTCTATCGCAAGAAAAGACGAATATTGATAAAGCTAATATGCTGATTGTTAATACTTTGTACATGGTTTTTTGATTATGGATTGCTGATGCAAATTTAAGGAAAAATAATTCAATTAAATAAGCCTCAAATTATCCATCAGAACTTAATTTTCAAGATTCGGGTTAATTATTCGATATAAGCAAACATAATCTAACCCGTATGAAAGTACTTTTCCGTTATCTCAAACATTACAAACTCACCGTTTTCGGAGCATTGGGTTTGGCTGCGATTAATCAGATTTTTTCTCTTCTCGACCCCTTCATTTTTCGTAAAATAATTGATGATGTTGCCACCGTTTATCGCTCTGGGACACACTCTTCGCACGATTTTTGGATGGCAATTTTGCCCCTTTCAGCGGCTTCTATTGGTGTTGCTTTTGTGAGCCGAGTTGCCAAAAATTTTCAGGATTATTACATCAATACCGTTACGCAACGAGTTGGTGCTCAGATATATGCGGATGGAATCGGTCACTCTTTGGAATTACCCTACGAAACCTTTGAAGACCAACGTTCAGGTGAGACTTTGGGGATTTTACAGAAGGTCAGAACGGACGTTGAAAAACTGATTTTAGTAGGAATTAACATCCTCTTTCAATCGGGAATTGCCTTGATTTTTATTTCGGTTTATGCCTTCACGGTTCATTGGTCAATTTTGCCTTTGTTCTTGGCAACAGGTCCTTTGATTGCTTGGATTAGTTCTGTTTTGAGTAAGAAAATCAAGACAATTCAAGTGCAAATTGTGAAGCAATCTACGGGTTTGGCGGGTTCTACGACTGAATCGTTACGGAATATTGAGTTAGTAAAATCACTGGGTTTAGCAAAACAGGAAATCGCTCAATTGAATTCAACGACCCAAAAAATCTTGAAATTAGAGCTTCAAAAAGTAAAATATGTACGTTCCATGTCGTTTGTGCAAGGTACAGTCGTAAACTTTTTAAGAGCAGTTTTAACCTTGGTCTTGATATATTTGATTTACGAAAATAAGATTACTTTTGGCGAATTTTATTCGTTAAATATCTACTCATTCTTCCTGTTTGGACCCCTTCAAGAGATTGGAAATGTGGTAAATACTTACCGTGAAGCAGAGGTTTCTCTCCAAAATTTTGATAAAATTTTCAAGATTCCTATCGAAGTAAAACCCGAAAACCCCTATCCAATTATCACCATTGATTCACTCGAATTTCAGGATGTTAAGTTCAAACATCAGTCTGCCAACAAAGATGCTTTGAAGCACATTACGTTCAAGGCAGAACGGGGCGAAACCATTGCTTTTGTGGGACCATCGGGTTCTGGAAAATCAACTTTGGTGAAATTATTGGTGGGATTATACCGCCCGAAAGAAGGAGAAATTTTGTATAATGGACATAATTATGATGAAATAGATTTCGACCAATTGCGGGAAAGAATTGGTTTTGTTACTCAAGATACGCAATTATTTTCAGGGACAATTAGAGAGAATTTATTGTTTGTGAACCCTACTGCAACGGATGAGCAATGTTTGGATGTACTTAGAAAATCGGCTTGTCATACGCTTTTAGACCGTGCTGATAATGGTTTAGATACCGTTATTGGCGAAGGTGGCGTGAAAGTTTCGGGCGGAGAAAAACAACGTTTAAGCATCGCCAGAGCCTTATTACGCAATCCAAACCTCTTAGTTTTTGACGAAGCAACTTCTTCATTGGACTCCTTGACGGAAGAAGAAATTTCGGAAACTATCAGAGATGTATCCGTAGGCACCACGCACCTAACCGTCGTGATTGCCCACCGCCTCAGCACCATCATGCACGCCACGAAGATTTTTGTGTTGGAAAAAGGCAAAATCGTAGAGAACGGAACTCACGACGAACTCTTGGAACACAAAGGCTTGTACTATGCGATGTGGAGACAACAAGTCGGGGAGAAGGATTTGTTGGAGGTGGAATGAGATAATTTAGTAAATTGAAGTCGTAATTTCAAAAACTATCAATTGTTATGAGAAAGGTTTTAATACAGTATAGAGAATTCATCGACTGGCATGCTGATACAAATGGAGCAAATTTTTATTCTAAAAAAGACTTAGAAAATTATGAGCATAGTGCAATATCTGCAAATGATAGAGGAAATGAAACACTTTGTAGAATATTCAAAGCGCTTGGACCAGTTTTCAATTCTCCAACAGAAGTACAAAAGACTGCATTAGGAAATTGGGAAAGCATCTTTTTTATCAAGGTATTGTTAACTGTTTAGAACAAATTCATTTTAATGATGATTTTTTTTAGCATACAAGAAATCTGAAAATGAATCAGTGATAATCGAAGACGTTGAATATTCGGAAAATTTTATAGAGAGGTATAAAGTTTCTGGTGCTACAAATTGGGTAGATTGACGGTAAATTTTTGCATCCTGTCATTGCGAGACACGAAGCAATCTGTTAGCTCACGAGAAGAAAACATCAAACTATTTCGCATTATTCGTGCCTCGCAATGACAAGGCTTGGTAGTTTTTTAGTCAGTTTAAGAAAAGACGATTAGCTAAACAACCCAAAACCACATGAACAAAAATTACTTCCTCGAATTGGCTCAATACAACATTTGGGCGAATCAAAAAATGATTAATTGGCTTTCGCAAATCAATGAAGAACAATGGTCACAGAAATTAATTGGTAGTTTTGAGAGCATTGAAGCCACGACAATTCACATCGCTGGGGCTGAAAAAGTTTGGTTTGAAAGACTTCATAATCAAGCTCAACCCTTTCTAACCCTCACTTTTAAAGACGATAAAAATGATTTGATTGAGATTTGGAAAAATGCTTCTGAAAATCTAAAAAACTATGTTTCTGAAATATCGGAAAAGGACTTAATGGAAACGTTTTCTTACAACAGTCTAAAAGGAGAAGATTTTTCGAGAGTAAAATACCAAGCCATCGCTCACGTTTTTAATCATTCAACTTATCACCGTGGGCAATTGGTTAATTATCTTTGGCAGGTGGATTTCATAGAGGTTGATATGACTGATTTGATTTATTTTTATTGAAATTACAGCCATTAAAACCTGATAAAATCTGTTACGAATAACGTAATATTATAAACTATTTGGATTGATTACTCATTAATTATTCAATTCAAATAGTTTATAATTTAGAAAACTACTCCAAAACTCCCACATAATTAAACGGCGTTATTCGCTTCAATTCATACTTAATTTTATCACTAACTTCCAGATTATCAATGAATTCTGCGATGGTTTTTTCCGTAATTTTATCATTTTTACGAGTCAGTGCTTTCAAGGCTTCATAAGGTTGTGGATAATTTTCACGTCTCAAAATCGTCTGAATTGCCTCGGCTACTACTGCCCAATTGTTCTCCAAATCTGCATTGATGGCTTCCTGATTTAATTCTAATTTATTCAAACCTCTCAACAAAGCCGTTAAAGCAATCATTTGATGAGCAATTGGAACACCTAAGTTTCTTAAAACGGTTGAATCCGTCAAATCTCTTTGCAATCTTGAAACGGGCAGTTTTCCAGCCAAAAATTCATACAAAGCATTAGCAATTCCAATATTTCCCTCCGAATTCTCAAAATCAATTGGGTTTACTTTGTGTGGCATTGCCGATGAACCTACTTCACCCACCTTGATTTTTTGTTTGAAATATCCCATTGAAACATACGTCCAAACGTCACGGTCAAGGTCTAAAACAATATTGTTCAGTCGTTTAAGGTTATCCATCAAAGCTGCCATATTATCGTAGTGCTCAATTTGAGTGGTGAATTTACTACGAGTTAAACCTAACGATTTTACAAAATTATTCCCAAAATCAATCCACGAAATTTCTGGATATGCCACATGGTGAGCATTGAAATTGCCCGTTGCTCCACCAAATTTTGCGGAATACGGAATCGTTTTCAACAAATCCATCTGACGTCCCATTCTTTCCACGAAAACTTGAAATTCTTTACCTAAGCGAGTTGGAGAGGCAGGTTGCCCATGGGTGCGAGCCAGCATCGGAATAGTTGCCCATTCAGTAGCCAAAGTCTGAATTTTATCAATAGTTTCATGCAATTTTGGAATCAAAATATCATTCATCGCTTCCATTAATGACAATGGAATGGCAGTATTATTGACATCCTGAGAGGTTAATCCAAAGTGGATAAACTCCAAATATTGTTCAATGCCAAACTTCTCTAATTTATATTTTATGAAATATTCAACCGCTTTAACATCATGGTTAGTTTCACGTTCCTTTTCCTTGATCCAAAGGGCATCTTCTTCCGAAAAATTTACGTAAATATCTCGTAATGAGGTAAATAGCGATTTATTAATGTTCTCTAATTGAGGTAAAGGGATCTCACAAAGAGCAATAAAATATTCAATTTCGATATGAACTCGATATTTGATTAATCCAAATTCTGAAAAATAGGGAGCAAGACTTTCGACTTGCTTACGGTAACGCCCATCAACTGGCGAAATTGCGGTTAATTGATTTAATTGCATATTGATTTAATTATTCTACAAATTTACAAAAGAATAATTTGGGAAAGACTACGTATATAAACAACAATCGTAATTTTGTAGGACATTAGATTTTGAGGAACAGGCGTTCCTGTGTAACCTCCGTCTCTCAAAAAAAGACAATTGTATTGCAAAGAAAATTATGATTCTTAACCCAAAAATATTAGCCTTTTTATTAGCCATTACCATTGCCATTTTCACAACAACCTTTCTTTGGTTTTTGCCCGAAACGGATGCTAACATGTTGTTTATCAGCTTTATAGCTTCATTGGCAATCGGGGGACTGTTGATTTATTTTGTCTTGGATTATTTAGTTTTTCAAGAAATTAATAAAATGTTTGACTCCATTTCTCGTTTGAAAATGAAGGATTTTGGTATTTCTCGTAAGAAGTTACAAAAGGATAATAATCCTCTTCAAAAACTAAATGATGAACTTTTTGTCTATGTTTCTAAAAAAGAACAAGAAGTAACTGAACTGAAACGTTTAGAAAAATATCGTCGTGAATTTCTGGCTAATGTCTCACACGAATTAAAAACGCCCATTTTTTCAGCCCAAGGATTTGTTCATACGCTCTTGGATGGAGCAATGGATGATGAAAATGTTCGAGAAAAATTCCTCCAAAAAGCGGCTAAAAGTTTAGATGGATTAGACATTTTAGTAAAAGATTTATTGACGCTTTCACAGATGGAAACGGGCGATATTAAAATGAATCCAGCACAAATTGATGTTCGACAAATTACGAAAGAAGTTTTTGAGCAATTGGAAAACAAAGCGATTACAAAAAACGTAAAAATGCTCATTAAAGCCCCTCAACCCGCAATTTTCGTGCGTGCGGATGCTCAACGAATTGGTCAGGTAATGACGAATTTAGTGGAAAATGCCATTAAATATGGCAATGAAAATGGTAATATTTGGGTAATATTTGAGGAAGATAAAAAGGATTGGAAAGTTTCAATAAAAGACGATGGTCCTGGCATTGCATCGGAACATTTAAACAGAATTTTTGAGCGTTTTTATAGAGTTGATAAAGCCAGAAGTCGCACTGATGGTTCTTCTGGATTGGGTTTAGCGATTGTAAAACATATTTTACAGGGACACCGCACGAAGATTTCAGTAGTTTCTAAACTTGAAAAAGGGACAACTTTTTCGTTTAAATTGGAGAAGTCATTGAATAATAGTTAGGTTACAGATAAAACATATTCCATTTACAATTACTTTTATTGAATATCTATATTTTAACATTTCTTACGTGAAAAAATTAGTTGTATTTATTTTTCTTTTGGCAAGTGTAATTAGCTGTAAATCAATTGATAACGTTAAACCAGAATTGTTTATCTGTGGTATGAAAGATCCTGCAAATACGGTTGGTTGGTACAAACAAATTTTAGATTTACAAGAAAGGCACAATCTTGATAGTTGTTCTCTCAAAGAATACAATTATAAAGGAAATTCTGTTTATATTTTAAATAATGGGGCTGCCGTGCTTCGTTATCATTTCTTGTTGCAATATCCTCAAATTTATAATTGTGACGGGGTTGATATTGGCGATACTTGGAATGAAGATTTATTTAATGATTTTTATAAAGAGGCAAAATTTGTGAAGAACGTTTGGAAGAAAAATATTCGTACCCCTTCTCTTGCCACTGATGCTTGCGGTTCAAAAGACCCGATAAAAGATTTTTCATTTCTAAGTAAAGCAGTAGATTTTTTTAGGATAAATGCTTGGAAAGCAGCAGTTTATGAATACGAGTATCAAGGAAATATCGTATTTGTAGGGATGTACACATATACACCAAATACCAAAGTAAGCAGTTTTATTGTTATTGACTGTCAGGGAGTTAGGTTATCGGAAGGAGCAAATTGGAATCAAAAAAACTTCCGAGAGAAGGCTAAAAACTTGGGGATTCTTTATCAGAAGTTGTAAGATTAAAAAATGAAACGGCTTATAGATTTAATTTTCTACAAGTCGTTTCGTTTTAAAGATTGATTAAGGAATTACTAAAAATGTACGAAAACTTTTAAAACCCAAATCTTCAATAACTAATCCCTGATAACTAATTTCAAACCGCCCCTTCTTTCAGTCGCTCCGCATTTTCGGCAATTCTTAAATGGTCAATAAAATCACCAATTTCACCATCCATTACTACGGGAAGATTATAAACGGTGTAACCAATTCGGTGGTCTGTTACCCGCCCTTGTGGATAATTATAAGTACGAATTTTATCAGAACGGTCGCCCGAACCAATCATCGAACGGCGATTTCCTGCAATGGCATCTTGACGTTTTTGAGATTCAATTTCATACAAACGAGAACGCAAAACGGTCATTGCTTTCTCAAAATTCTTGATTTGTGAACGCTCATCCTGACATTGAACCACCAAACCCGATGGCATATGCGTTACTCTAACGGCTGAATACGTGGTGTTTACCGACTGTCCACCCGCACCCGAAGAACAGAAAGTATCTTTCCGAATATCGTTCATATTAATCTGAACGTCCACTTCATCAACCTCTGGCAAAACTGCCACTGTTGCCGCCGAGGTATGAATTCTTCCTTGTGATTCGGTTGCGGGAACTCGCTGCACCCGATGAACGCCCGATTCAAATTTCATTTTTCCATAAACATCTTCCCCTTGAATATTCGCCACAATTTCTTTGTAACCACCCGAAGATGCCATCGTGAAGTCAATGATTTGAAACTGCCACCCCTGATTTGCACAAAAACGTTGATACATTCTGAATAAATCTCCCGCAAAAATACCTGCCTCATCACCGCCCGTTCCAGCACGAATTTCCATGATGATATTACGTGAATCATCGGGGTCGGTTGGAATTAGCATTTCCTTCAACAGAGCCTCCATTACCTCTTTTCGAGGAGTCAATTCGTCTAATTCAGCTTTTGCCATGTCTCTGAAATCTTCGTCTTTTTCCGTAGAAATCACGTCTTTGGCAGAGTCGATATTTGATAAAATATTTTGGTATTCTTTATATTTATTAACAATCTTTTCAAGGTCTTTATATTCCTTACTGATGGTTTTATATTTATTCATATCCGAAACGATTTCGGGCTGCGTCATTTGCTGGGCAACTTCATTAAATCGTTCGTTGATGGCTTCTAATTGTTCTAACATTATCTATTCTTTTTGAAATCAGGGTGCAAAGATACGAAAAAACTTTTTACTGAATAGGGGGAAAATGAAACGTTGTTGTCTTACATCCAGATACCTAAGTGAATAGTTCTACCCTTTTTTTAAAACTTTATCTTGATTTTTTTTCTAATTGTCTAAATATTGAATATCATGAAAAAGCTAAGATTTCATAAAACGTTTATAATGCTAACCATGATGGTTGGGATTGCTTTGATGGTTGCCTCGTGCGGACGAACTTATGTCCTTGGAGATTATGGTTATCGTCGTCCTTATTATAATTATCCACCGCCAAGACCTTATCGTTACGGACCGCAAGTGGTGCTTGTGCCGAGATATTGTCCACCTCCACGAAGAGGATATTATGGTGGAGGGAACGGAAGAGGGAATGGTAGAGGTAGAAGATGGTAGATTTAAAAAGTCCAAATTATTGAAAGTCGTGGCTTATTGTTGCGACTTTTTTGCGTTTAAACCGGTTATCTTTGCAACTACATTAGAGGATAGGTTACACAGAAGTCTGTCTGAAAAGTGTTTTTAAAAACAAAATAAAATGAAAAAATATCCAAAAATATTTGCTTATTGCTTATTGTTTACTTCCTACTTTCTCCTACTAAACGCTTGCGATTTCAGTAAAAGAATCGACACACGAGCTGCAGTAAAGGAACTTAATGAGCGTAAGGTCAAGCGGATTACGCCTACACAGTTCGTTGCACAAGTGGACGAATGGGCTCACATTATTGTTGATTCTTTGAACAAAAATTTTTCTGTAAATCTTGAAAAAAGAGTCTTAATTGATTCATTATCAAGTAAATACAGAGTAGAAATTTTAACGGGAAGTCCAATAAATTTGCAAAATCCAGCCTACGGGAAGAAAGTCAACGAGATTTTGGATGCTTATCAATATAATGCCGAAAAACATTTGCCTCAAATTGATAATATTCAAAAATCGGATGATGAAAAATTCTTTTTTTACACCGAACCCATCACCTTAAAAAATCAATTAGATGTCTTGAAAAAAACACAAATTGAGGCGTTGGGGAAAACTGCTAAATTTGATAGTTTATTATTCCGAAAAAAAGGAGATTTTGTGGGTCTGTGGTTAGTAAAATTCTCTAAAAAAGAGGTCGTGAGATTATCTGACCCCAAGCATTTGCGTGTTTTGAGTGATAAACAATAGGCTTACACGGATGCGATGAAGTAACCCTGTAAATCACGCTTAAATTTTAGAGATTTACTGAATCATCATTTTACAATTCCCTCAAACCGCAAAATATAACCATCACCATCTTTTCCTTCCGAAGAAATAAATAATTGTCCATCGGGCGAAAAACAGATGCCTTCGGGTTGGCGATAAACCTTTGAATTCAAAGAAATTAGCGCTTCTTTTTGCCCTTTTTCTGATAAAATTAACAACTTTTTTCCGCTTGAAGCAATGATGAAAACTTGTCCTGTTTGTGGATGAACTGCAATGCCTGATGGCTTAAAATCCTTTCCATTTGCCTCATCTTTCACTTGCTCCTCTGGAATAGAAATGTGTTTAAAAAGCACCTTTCTGTCGAAATCATACGCATAGACCATCTTTTTATCATCCACATCTTTCCTGCGTTCTTTTGCCACTAAAAGCAAATACTTTGATTTTGGATCATAGCTAAGCCCTTCATATTCAACAACTTCTGGCTCTGAACAATCAATTTCACGTTCAAAAGCCTCACCGATTTTGAAACCTTTTAGTTTACCGTCGCTTCTCAAAACGAATACTTCATCGCCTACCACTTCAACGCCTTCGTAATCGCCATCTTTATCAAATGGAATTTTATTGACAATTTTCTTATCATTTATATCGTAAATAAAAATCTTGCCTTGTTCGTCATTCACGCAAACCAATTGATTTTTTTTATAGTAAGAAAGTCCCGAAATCTCTTTCAGTTTGTCGGGAAGGTCATATTTTTCGGTTGGATTTTCAAAATCATAAGGCAAATTTACGTTTTGAATTGTGGCAGTTTCAGTTTGAGTCTTTTTTTTAGGTTCGCAGGCGTAAAAAAGCGTCACGCACAAGATTAAAATTCTAAAATGTTTCATGATGATAGATTTTTGATGAATTTGATTGTCAAAGTTATGAACTTTTAGCCTTAAAACTTGTTGCAAAATTATGAACAAAAAAATAGCACTTATCACAGGAGCAAATTCGGGCGTGGGTTTGGCAACTGCCAAAGGATTGGCGGCGACAGGCTTTGATTTAATCCTTTTGGTAAGAAGCGAGGCAAAAGCCAAAGCAACGCAAGAAGCCATTTTGCAACGTTTTCCTGTTACAAAAGTTGATTACGAAATTGCTGATTTAGAGGATATTGACTCGGTAAGGGTTGCAGTTCAACAAATCAGAAAACGATACGTAAAAATTGACAGAATTATCAATAATGCGGGTTATTCTCCCGATGAAATTGCTTTCACAAAAGACGGCTATGAAAAGTCATTTGTGGCGAATCATTTAGGTCATTTTTCCTTGACAATCAGTTTGTTAGATTTAGTGGAAGCATCCGAAGAAGGGAGAATAATTAACGTTTCGTCGGCAGCTCACGGACTTGGAAAAGTGAGTAGATTCTTAATCAAAAATGATAAAAATTTAACCGCTTTCAAGGCTTACGGAGATGGTAAATTAGCCAATATTCTTTTCACAAAAGGCTTGGCAAAGCGTTTAGCGGGAAAACCAATTTTAGCGTTCAGTTTACACCCAGGCTTAGTTGGAACGAATTTTGGAGGCAATTTTACGGGTTTTAGTAGCTTCTTGATAAAATTCGCTAAACCATTCATGATTTCATCGGAAGAAGGAGCAGAAACGTCTATATTTTTAGCCACAACGTCCTTCGAAAATATCAAGCGAGATAATGGAAAATATTTTACAAAATGTAAAGTTAAATCTACCAACAATAATGACATCACAACTAAGAATGCTGACTGGCTTTGGGAGAAAAGTTTGGAGATTGTTGGGAAATAAAATAGGCTGTCTTTTGAAACAGCCTATTTTAAATAATATAATAGAATTTACCAGATAGCTACTGAGTGCTAAATTTTTCGTATATTTATGATAACCAACCAGTTATCAATCATGGATATTTTCAAAGG
>JAYVRF010000063.1:0-9342 GCA_043756925.1 Arcicella sp.
ATTGATGGTGGTGTTGAAATTATGGATGGCGTGACGTGGGGAGGTAATTTCACACAGGTCAAGGAGTTACTGAACAATGGCGTATTATCGCCCAATGATATTCGTTGTTTTATTGGCTATTCAGGTTGGGAAATTGACCAATTAGTTGGTGAACTCAAAAAAGATTCTTGGATAATTTCAGAAACCACTGCCGACGTTATTTTCGATACGCCTCCCAAAAACTTTTGGCGAAGTTTGTTGAAAGATTTGGGCGGAGATTTCAAGGTAATGTCCAATTATCCAATTGACCCTCGGTTGAATTAATTTTGAACATCAATCAAACTTCCGTATTTTTACGATGTACCCAAAATGACGTTAAAAATTAACCAAAACACATTCTTTCTTTGGGCAAGAAAGAAATTTTATATATGAAAATCTTACGAATATTACTCGTTGTTTTGGCACTTTTAGCTTCCATCTTCGTTTTTATTAGATTCTATTACACAAAATCTTTTAGTCCGTCGGCTTCTGAAAAATTTGAGAAAAATGGGTTAGTCGTAACCGTAGATTATTGTCAGCCTTCAAAAAAAAACCGTTTAATATTTGGTGAAGAGAAAGAGAAAGCACTCGTACCCTACGGAAAATGGTGGCGAACTGGAGCAAATGAAGCAACAGTTATTAAGTTTTCGAAAGATGTAAATATTGCTGGAAAATCCTTAAAATCAGGAACTTACACGCTCTTTACAATTCCAGAGAAAGATAATTGGACAATAATTTTCAATCAAGAAGTTGGACAATGGGGACTTGCCTACGATAAGAAAAAAAATGTAATGACCGTTCCAGTGCCTTCCATGAAAGCCGACAGTTCAGCAGAACAATTCAACATTAGTTTCAATGAAAATGCGGATGGCGGAGATATGATTTTGCATTGGGATACAACGCAAGTGGTTATTCCAATAAAATAAAGGAGAAAACAACGGAACTATGTACTGTTTACACGTTACATAGTTCCGAAACATTATTTATTACTTTTCTTCAAAGCCTTCATCATTTTTGAATAAAGCAATTTTTCATCAATTGGTTTGGATATATAATCATTCATGCCAGCAGCTAAACATTTTTCAGCATCTGCCGTAGTAACATTCGCCGTGAGGGCAATAATAGGAATTTGAGATTTCATTTCCTTACGAATATAGGCGGTTGCTTCAAATCCGTCCATTTCGGGCATTTGCAAATCCATCAAAATAATATCGTATTTGTTATCTTGTAGTTGTTCAATTGCCAATTTCCCATTATCAACAACGTCCAATTCATAGCCAAAATCCATCAGAATTATCTTGATTAAAAGTTGATTGAGTACCACATCTTCAACTACCAACACTTTTACATCCCCCGTTTTTGTTTCATCTTCAATAACAATATTCTGTTCCAATTTTATGGTTGTTTTCTTAAAATTTAAGGTAAAACTGAATTTCGTCCCTTTATTGAGTTTACTTTTCACGGTAATCGTTCCCCCTTGAGCCTCAACCAATTGCTTAACAATGGCAAGCCCCAAGCCCGTACCGCCATAAAAACTTTTAGCATTTGAGTGTGCTTGTTCAAAGTTATTAAAAATATCATTTATTTTATCCGCTTGAATTCCAATGCCCGTATCCGTTAAGTTGAACTCAATATTTATACTATTTTCATCTTCATTAATTATCGAAATTTGTAAGGTTATTTTCCCTTTCTCCGTAAATTTTACGGCATTACTCAACAAATTTAAAATTATCTGTCGCAACCGAATGGAATCGCCCTCTATTATTTGAGGAATGTTACCATCGTATTCCTTGATCAATTCTAAATTTTTTTCCTTAAATTTTATTTCAAACAATTGCAACATATTAGCAATCGAATCAGACAAATTAAATGGACTCTGTCTGAAAACCATCTTCCCCGAATCCACTTTGGCAAGGTCGAGAATGTCGTTTATTAACTCAATTAAAGCATCCCCCGAAATTTTTATGGCATTAATGTATTCCTTTTGTTCATCATCTAATTCCGTTTTCAACACCACGTTCGTAAAGCCCACGATAGCATTCATCGGCGTTCGGATTTCGTGGCTCATGTTCGAGAGAAATTGCTGTTTCGCTTTCATGGCATCCTCGGCAATTTTGGTTTTTAATTCAGCATTGTTTTTGGCATTTTCTAAGGCAATTTGGTAATCTATCTGTTCTTGTATTTCGGTGGCAACACCAAACCACTTTGTTATTTTTCCGTTTTCATCCTTCACCGCCGATGACCTACATAAATGCCATTTATAGTTGCCATTTTTATCCAAGAGTTGTATTTCTTCTTCGAAAAATTCTCCCGTTTCTAAGGAATATTTCCACTTTTGTGAAATTTCTGCCAATTTATCGGGTGGCATAAGGCTACTCCATCCATTATTAATCAATTCTGCAATACTAAAACCAGTGTAATCAACCCATCTTTGATTATAATAAAATACTTGACCATTAGTATCTGCATTGGATATTTTTTCGGGCATCAACTCCGCTAACTGCCTAAAGTTCAGTCCACTGGCTTCAATTTGTTTTTTTGCAATAACGAGTGGTGTTACCTCAGTGGCAATAATCACAACACCCGAAATTGTATCGTCAGATTCGTAATAAGGCTGATAAACATAATTGAAATAAGCTTCTTCCATTTTACCGTTGCGGTTCAACCGAACAAGCGAATCGTAGGCTTGATGTGGAATACCCATTTTAAAAACGTTATCAAGTATGGCAGGCAAAGGCGTTTCTTTGATTTCGGGTAATATTTCCAACAAAGGTTTTCCTTCAACTTGATTCCCCTTTCCCCACATTTCTTTGATGCTATCATTGGCGAGCATAATAACCATGTCTTCGCCTTTCATAATGGTAAACGCAAATGGCGAATTCATGAGCAACAAATTATACCGCTTATTGCTATCCTCAATAACTTTTCTATCTCTTTTCTCGGCTTCAAGTTGTACTTCCAACTCCTTCTTTTGCTTTACTTCAAGCTCAATTGCCAACCTTTTCACTTCGGTAATATCAAAAATAGTAAGCACAATTAACTCTTCATTTTGTCTTTGTTGGATGATGCGATGGGCATTGAGCAACATCGTTTTTTGCCCCATTATTGGAAAATCTTGTTCAACTTCAAAATCATGAAAACGAATATTTTTTGGCACAATATCCTCCAAAAGTTCACGTAAACGAGGAATATTCCACTGATTATTACTTAGTTTATACAGCGACATTCCCGTGATATCATCTTCAATCACTTGAAACATTTTGCAAAATGACCTATTAGCTGATTTAATTCTGATGTTTTTATCCAATATCAAAACGGGTTCATGAACGGTGGCAATGATGCCTTCATAATACGTATAAAGTTCCTCAATTTGTTGAATTCGGGCGTGAAGTTCTTGGTTGCTGGTGGTGAGTTCTTCGTTGGTTGATTCAATCTCTTCCTTTGAGGTTTCAAGTTCTTCGTTCAGACTTTGGAGTTCTTCATTGCTCGAAATTATTTCTTCATTGGCACTTTGCAACTCTTCGTTGGCGGCTTCTTGGTCGTGCGTAATTGAACCCATATCGGCACGAGCCACTGCCAATTCTTCTTCTAATTTTTTGATTCTGCGGTCTTTGCCAACAGAATTATTTTTTGTTCCTAACAAAGCATTTTCCGAAAGTTCCATTTCCTGCCCCGTGAAAACAACAATCAACAAGGGTTCTTCTTGTTCCACTTTAAGCGGGGCAACTTCAATATTTACAGTCTGAACAATATTTTTCGCCACATCCCGATTCATCTCCACGCCCATTTTCCGAATGGTTTTTTTGGTTTTGATGGCGTGATGAATAGCATTACGAAGTTCAAAAGTGATTTCGGGATGAGCCATTTTCAAAATATTGAAACTGGCTTTTCCCGATGAATTTTGAAGATAAGGAGTGGTAATGCCCTTAAATTGAAGAATTTCCAAGTCGTAATTAATAATCACACTCGCTGGCACGTATTGGGCGAGCAGAACTGCATCAAAAGCATTTCCAAGATTAGCATTGGCTGAAACGGGCATTTTTTTAGGAACTGGGGTTGCACGAACATTGACATCCGAAGGTTCAACTTGGGTAATGCGAGTGATAATATCAGGATTTCTGTGTGAACCTGAATTCTTTTTACGAGTATAAAACTTAAATTTTTTGTTCAGAATTGTAAAAAGTTGTACCGAATTTCCAATCGTTTCAGATTTGCCAAGCATCAAATATCCGCCATCGTTCAGGGCATAATGAAAAGTATTGATGGCTTTTTTCTGAGCCACCGTATCGAGGTAAATTAGAAAATTGCGACAACTAATAAAATCCATGCGAGAAAAAGGCGGGTCGTTCAGGATATTGTGTTGAGCAAAAATGCAAACATCACGTAATGACTTTGATATTCGGTATTTATCTTTTGACTTCGTGAAAAATTGTTGCAACCGTTTGGGCGAAATATTTTTAAGTTGAATCTCCGAATATTCCCCCGTGCGGGCAACGGCAATTGCCTCGGCACTTAAATCAGAGGCAAAAATCTGAAATGGAATATTGACGGTATTGTTTTGCTGAATTTCCAGCAACGACATGGCAATGGAATATACTTCTTCACCCGTGGCACAAGCGGCAACCCATATTCGGAGCGTATCGCCCTGCGTTTTGCTTTTGAGCAAACGGGGCAAAATGGTCTTTTTTAGTAAGGTAAATGCCTCAGAATCTCTAAAAAACTCGGTAACATTTATCAACAAATCTTGATAAAGAATATCAACTTCATCATTTTTTTCATTCAGAAATTTAGCGTATTGGTCAATGGTTTTTATTTTGTGAATTATCATCCTCCGCAACATTCGCCGTTTGATGGTATTCATTTTATAATGACTAAAATCAACGTTTTTTCGCTTGTATAGCAATTGCAGGATAATTATTAAATCAGGGTTGCTGTTTTCAATGGCATCTTCGGGGGTGGATTTCACCACATTTCGCCTTATCAAAGGATGTTTGCTCATCAAGCCTAATTCAGCCGCAATTTCTTTGGGAGATAACACAAAATCAACCACTCCTTCGGCAATGGCAGAGTTGGGCATACTACTAAATTTAGCGGATTCATCTTGGGCAAATGTGATGCCACCCGCCAATTTAATTTCCTTCAAACCTCGTGTTCCATCACTGGCACTGCCCGACAGCACAACGCCAATCACATTTTCTTTGTGGGTTTCGGCTAAGGAAGAAAATAACACATCAATAGAAAGGTTGGAGGCTCTGTTTTTTAAACGGGGTAATAATTTTATGTGTCCGTTAACCACCTCAATTTCCTTGTTGTAGGGAATAATATAGAAATTATCGGGTTCCATCTTTTCCATATCATCAATGTCCCGCACTTTCATCTCAGTGACTTTTGATAAAATGGGCGTGAGCATGCTTTTGTGGTCGGGGCTGAGGTGCTGGACGTAAATATATGCCATTCCCGTAGTTGGGGAGAGGTTTTGCAATAATTGCGTAATGGCTTCAAGCCCTCCCGCTGATGCCCCAATGGCAACAACGGTAAAAGGATGTTGGGGGGTATTTATTAAACTTGGTTCTTCAGAGTTAGTTGTTTCTTCTTTCCCATTTACATTTGGTTCAATGACTATTTCTTTTGGGGGAATTTTTTTGTTTGTTTGTTTTGATAACGGAGTTTTCATCTTTACAGGTATTGGTTTATTGAAGGTAACATTAATTAATGAGCTATTTTTATTTTTGAGGTATCGTGTTGGATTAACTTCTATTTTTCGGTGAGACGTATTTTTCAAATTCACATCTTCCTTTGTTGAACTTAAGGAAGTTCAAACGTAATTGCCTACAACACAAGCAAGCGGGCTTTGTTGGGAATTGTGCGAGCAACTGCCGTGGAAACTACTTTCAGAAAATCAGGGCAAATTTAGTACACTATCGTTATCGTCCTTAGGTTTTAGACGACAAATAACCCAATGCCATAACTATGGACGGGCTGAGACATTAAGAGGGTTTCCTTGCGAAAAACAAGGTTTTCTAAGGTGGTAAGAAAACAAACTGAAAAGGCTGAAGAGAAGCCATCAATCATTTCAGTAGCATACGCCAATTCTTCGACCAACGCTTTTATCACGATGGTGAATTTATTAAAAAATAAAGAAAATTTATCTCACTCACCATTCAGCACACTTGCACGGTTTCTACACTTAATAAATCGCCTAATTTTTTAATTTTAGAGGCAATATGACCAATGCCAACTGCACAATGATGAGCGGGTCCGTGGGCATTCCACTCATTGACAAACCGTCTCGCTCCAATTGAGAATTTATAGCGACTATTGGTATTCCCAATTTCTAAAATTGCTCCTGCCACTGATTCGGCTTCGGCGTAAAGCAATAGTAAAGTTCCGTCTCTTTTTTGAACTACCGAAAGCAAAGTTACTGCTCCGTGTTTCACCGACATTTCTACGGATAATCCATTTCCTACTTTTCCATGATAAACTTGCATGGGTTTTACCTTCGTTTTTCCTTCGGCAATGGCTAAATGTCCAGGTCCATCGTGTCCCATAATCACAATATCATCAGTAAAGTCCATGGCATAATACTCTGTAAATGAACCACCTACGCCAAAAGAATCCATTATTTTCATAGCTTGGGCGTTTTTGATTTCGTATTCGCCTGCCACGGGAATATTTCGTGCCGTAAGTAGTGAAGTTCCCAAAATAATTGAGCTCATCGTTTCCTCATTTTCAGAAATGCCCGTTCCTTTGTAATAATATGCCAATGAACCTAAGTCGTATTTTTCCGTTAATTTATCCAAAGCCAATGATGTTTTAGCGGCTCGTGCTAACTCATAATCTGAGCAATCCGCTTGAATATCAAAAAGTTGATGGAATGCTGAAACCCTATTGGCTATGGCAGATTCCGAAATCTCTTTTCGTAAAGCTGAAAGTTCATCTACTTCAATAATCTCAATGTGTCCGCCAAAACTTGTTAATTGTAACGTGAGGTCAGTATAAATGTCCAACATCCCCGAATAATAGTGCCCTATCGCCCCAAGACGATTATGAGACATAATGTTGGCAACTTTTGCCGCTGATATCCATTCTTCAACCTCATTCCAACATTCGGGGTCATGGTGCAACGTTCCCGTAATCTGATGAAATTTTATGTTTGCTCGCTTAAAAACATTGGCAATTTCAGGTACTGGACAAGCCGAACAGTATGCCAACCATTCACCCGTCATTTTTGTACGGTCTATCATGGCGTTAAAAATTGGATAATCAATCGCTGCTTCGGGGGAAAGGTTCAAAATTATGACGGGAACTTTTGCTCTTTGAACCACTGGCAAAACGGTGGAGGAAAGAGCATAAGTCGTGACGTACAGGAAGATAATATCAACATCTGTTTGCCTAAATTGATGTCCCGCTTCAACGGCTTTTCAGGGGTATCAACCAACCCCAAATTAACAACTTCCGTGTCAAAAGCATTAATTTTTTGAGCCACAATTTCAATAAAACCTTCCAAACGAGCTTTTAAGCCCTCAAATTGACTCCAATAGGCTTCTAAACCAATACCAAATAAACCTACTTTTAACGGATATTTTTGTTTCATTTTTCTGCTACTTTCAATAATTGAACGGGTCCTAATAATCCCGAAGGTTCCAATTTCCAATCTGGTTTTATGGTAATATTTGTTTTGGTAAACCGTTCACTTTGTGGTTTGCCACGGTCGCCAATTAAACGATTTCGCCAAGTATTTACCACTTCAATTTCGAGAATATTTCCTTTTACTTTCAAAAAACCCGCCACTG
This sequence comes from Arcicella sp., assembly GCA_043756925.1. Taxonomy (GTDB): domain Bacteria; phylum Bacteroidota; class Bacteroidia; order Cytophagales; family Spirosomataceae; genus Arcicella. The sequence continues at coordinate 7,812 of JAYVRF010000063.1, forward strand.
AAACTTGATAAGGCGGACACCATAAAATGCCTAAATCTTTACCATTCAATTTCACTTTCGCAATTCCAACGTCTTTTACGATGCCTAAATTTAGCTTAACGTCGGCAAGGTTGAGGACCTTGCTAACGTTAAGGACATTGAAAGTTGTTTTATAAATTGCCGTGCCAGAATAAAATTTAATGCCTTCCTCTGGTCGGTTTGTCCAGCTAACGAGCGAATTCATTTTGATATTTTTACCACCCCATTTTGAATCAAAATCAACCTTCCAAGGGGTATTTATTTTTTGTAATGTACTGTAATTAAGATTAATGGACTTTTTGTTTTTGCTTTTACTTACAGAAATATCATTCCTAAATACCACAAAAATTGACCCGTTAGGATTGAAAGATAAATCAATAAAAGTTCTTCCTTTTTCTTCGTAAAAATTAGTCGCAGTACGAACTTCACCCGTTACGGCGTCCCAAATCTCGGGTTGTTTTCCCGTGACTCTGAAAGCGGCTTTCAACGATAAGGATTCTTTATTTTGGTTACTGATAAAATAGTAATCAACATTTTCAGCTTGGCGATGGATATAATCAAAAATCTTGCCTGCTGGTTTTTGGATAAATTCACAATCGGGTAGAATTCCTTTGTTTTTTAAGGCTTCTTTTGCGGTAAGTGAACGAATGCCATTCGTCCCCACTTTCCACAGTTGCTCAGTAATATTATTGAGTTCTATTTCCGCTTCCGAACCGCCTACTAAACTGGCGGTTGTTAATGGTTTTTCTCCAATAATTGTTGCCCCATTTTCCACTAATTCTTTCACCTTTCGCAAGGCTTTTAAAGATAATACTTTGTGGTTGGGTAATGCTAAAATCTGATAAGAAACGCCGTGTGGAAGAAAAATTTTTCCATTTTTAACCGATAAGTCCATCAATTTATCTTCATTAATTAGGTCATAATCATAATCAGGAAGCGACTTGGCGGGGTCATCGTTTTTATACCTTCCGATGTTGGGAATATGGTCTCCGTAATAATACAGAACATCCGCAACTGCCGTTCCCGACTGCATCAAATACTGAATTCGGGTTAGATATTTGATAAAAGCCGTTGAATAATTCCACCAAGTAACGTTTGGATTGAAGTGGGTTCCCGCAAAATATTCTTGCCCTGGCAAACCCATTTCTTTGGGTGAACACGTGAACGTATGTAGATAAACCAAGTTTAATCCCGCACAAAATTCATGATCGGCGGATGGTTTCATATCCGCCCAAATAACATCATTCCAATGCGGTCCGATGGTTGTGAATGATTCCGCACCAACGAGTTTTTTATTATAAATTTTGGCGGCACTGGCGGCTTGCTTCACAAAAAAACGGTCAATATCTTTGGAACGGTGCGGAGAGGGTGACCAAAATTCTGACATCATAATCTCCGAATGTCCATAATTTTTCAAGCCATCAAAAGGTCCTGCGTGAGGACCCGCAGATTCGGGTTGAATCCCCATCCCGTATTCTCTGGCTCGTTTTGCAAATACACGGTAATGGTTATC
>JAYVRF010000064.1:0-32960 GCA_043756925.1 Arcicella sp.
CAATTACAAAAAGCCGCAACTTTAAACGATGGCGTAATGAAATTGACAGATGAACAATTAGAAAGTTTTACGGCACTTTATGAAAAAAAGGTTTCAAAACTCGTTCCTCTCAAATTTGTCCCTGCTTCGGGAGCAGCAACTCGTATGTTCAAATCCCTGTTTTCGTTTTTAGAAGAAGGCAAATCTGACAAATCAACCGACCAGTTTTTTGATAAATTAAATGACTTTGCTTTTGCCGAAGATTTGAAGAAAATATTACCTGAAAATGCTGATAATCAGACCATTGTGGATTATTATCTAACCCGAAAAGGTTTAGATTATGGCTCATTACCAAAAGGGCTTTTGAAGTTTCATCAATACGAAAACGAATCTCGAACAGCTTTGGAAGAGCATTTAGTTGAAGGAGCAAATTATGCAAATAATGAAGGAAATGTAAAACTTCATTTCACGGTTTCGCCTGAACATTTGAGTCGTTTTTTGAAATTATTGAATAAAGCAGTGCCTGTTTATGAAGAAAAATTCAACGTTAAATACGACATTTCTTTCTCCGAACAACGTCGTTCAACTGATACAATTGCGGTGAATATGGACGATACGCCTTTCCGTGAAAAGGATGGTTTGCTGTTGTTCCGTCCCGCAGGTCACGGTGCATTACTTGCCAATTTGAATGACATCATAGCCGATATCATCTTCATCAAAAATATTGATAATGTTGTTCCCGACCGTATTAAACAGCCCACAATTGCCTATAAAAAAGCCTTAGCAGGGGTTTTATTGAAATTTCAAGATCGCATTTTTGATTATCAATTTCAATTGAAAGAATGGGCTTCTGAGCCACTTTTGATGGAACTTTCTCACTTTTTCGAGCGTGAACTTTGCGTGTTGCCGCCCGTTGGATTTATGGGTATGAATCACAATGAAAAGGTGATGTATTATCAGAAAAAACTCAATCGTCCATTGCGAGTTTGCGGGGTTGTGCCGAACACGGGCGAGCCTGGCGGAGGTCCTTTTTGGTGTAAAAATTCGGATGGTTCAACGTCGTTGCAAATTGTGGAATCTGCCCAAGTAGATATGGAAGATGAAGCACAAAAGGTTATTTTTAACGAATCAACGCATTTTAATCCCGTTGATTTGATTTGTTCGATGAAGAATTACAAGAACAAAAAGTTTGATTTAATGGAATTTCGTGATTCAAAAACTGGCTTCGTTACTCAAAAATCAAAAGACGGAAAAGACCTAAAAGCTCAAGAATTACCAGGACTTTGGAATGGTTCAATGGCAAATTGGAATACGATTTTTGTGGAAGTGCCGCTAATAACTTTTAATCCTGTGAAAACGGTAAATGATTTATTAAGAGAGGAGCATCAGTAGAAACTAATTAGACCACGGATGAACCCGCAACGGAGTTGGGATTAGAGGGATTTTCATAGATAAAATAACATTTAAAAAATCTGTGTAAATCCCTCTAATCCCAACTCCGTTGCGGATTATCTGTGGTCTATCAATCTACCTAAAACAATTGCTCCGCTCGATATTTTGGGACAATTCCCAAGTGAATATACGCCCGTTCGGTTGCCTCCCGCCCACGAGAAGTTCGCTTCAAAAATCCTTCCTGAATTAAAAAAGGTTCATAAACTTCCTCAATCGTTTCTGCCTCTTCGCCACAAGCGGTTGCAATGGTTGTGAGTCCAACTGGACCGCCCTTGAATTTTTCAACGATGGTCGTCAAGATACGAATATCCATTTCATCCAACCCGTTTTTATCCACATCCAAAGCCAAAAGAGCCATTTCTGCAATTTCTACGGTGATTCTTCCATCTCCTTTCACTTGGGCAAAATCACGAGTTCTTCGTAAAAGATTGTTGGCAATACGGGGTGTTCCACGGCTTCTTCTCGCAATTTCGTAGGCTGCATCGTCATTAATGGGTGTTTTTAAAATCTCACAAGAACGTTTCACGATTGAAGTCAGCAACTTAGCATCGTAATATTCCAAGCGACAATTAATCCCAAATCTCGCTCGTAACGGAGATGTGAGCATTCCCGCCCTGGTGGTTGCCCCGATGAGCGTAAAAGGATTCAAAGAAATTTGAACACTCCTTGCATTAGGTCCAGAATCCAACAAAATATCAATCTTATAATCCTCCATTGCCGAATATAAGTATTCTTCAACGATGGGATTCAAGCGGTGGATTTCGTCAATAAAAAGCACATCATAAGGTTGGAGATTGGTTAAAAGTCCCGCCAAATCAGAAGGTTTATCTAAAACTGGTCCTGACGTAATTTTGATGTTAGTCTTCAATTCGTTCGCCACGATGCTTGAAAGCGTAGTTTTCCCCAAACCAGGAGGTCCGTGCAGAAGCACATGATCAAGAGCCTCTTCACGTTGGCGAGCAGCGGTTACGAAAACCTTTAAATTTTCTAATATTTTATCCTGCCCCGCAAAATCTTCAAATGACAAAGGGCGTAAGGCACGTTCTATTTCTTTTTCAACGTTAGAAAGGACTTCTGTTTCGCCTTTCAAATAATCTTCTCGCATAATTTTAATTTCGGATTTTCTTTTCTCTATTCAAAAATACGGCTATTTCTGTTCTAATAAAACAATTAGTAGGGGTTAGGGATTTGAGATTTTGGGTTAGGGATTAGGAATTAATATTATAACTTGGTGATTATTAAATATTTACATAAAAGTACAATAAGATTCAAATGTAAATATTTAAAAAATTTCTATTAATAACGTCCCAATCCTTACTATCTACTATAAACTTTAACACTGCCTACTTACATTGTATAGTTATTTAACAATCTTTTGCTTTAATTTGTGCAATTATTTCTGTTAATAAATCAATTAAACCACTTCAAAAACATGACATCAACATTTCTTGGCGAATTTGTCGGTACTGCTGTTTTAATTTATCTCGGAAACGGCGTTGTTTCTAATGTACTTCTAAAAGGCTCAAAAGGAGAAGGTAGTGGTTGGATAGTCATCACGGCTGGCTGGGCTTTTGCCGTTACGATGGGTATATACGTTTCTACAAAATTTGGAAGTCCTGCGGCACACTTAAATCCTGCCGTAACTGTTGCAGAAGCCGTAAAATCAGGCGATTGGAGTAATGCAGGAGCGTTTATTTTGGCTCAAATGTTGGGAGCAATCCTTGGTTCAACGTTAGTTTGGCTTCAATATTTTCCACACTGGGCAATCACGGAAGATAAAGGTTTAAAATTAGCTTGTCATTGCAACGCACCCGCCATCAGAAACCCATTCGCCAATTTCACAGCGGAATTTTTAGCCACCTGTTTGGCAATAATTGCTTTGGGTTCGTTTGGTTCAATTACGACTGGATTAGGTCCTTTCACGGTTGGAATTCTGGTTTGGGCAATTGGTTTATCTTTGGGCGGTTCAACGGGTTATGCCATCAATCCTGCTCGTGATTTAGGTCCTCGGATTGCTCATTTCCTACTTCCCATTTCGGGCAAAGGCACCTCAGATTGGTCATATTCGTGGATTCCAGTGGCGGGACCAATCACTGGGGCAGTCGTTGGAGCTTTGATTTTGAAGATGTTGTAGAAATTTGCTGTTTTGAATTGTTAATGAAAAATGTTGATAATGCTCGTATTGAACAAAATTAATAACCTCATTGTTGAATGTTTAGTATCAACAGCATGGAACATTAAATTATAAAATATGAATATTGCCATTATTGCCACATCTCCCAGAAAAAAAAGTAACTCGTTACGCTTTTCAAAACATCTTCAAAAAATTGCACAAAGCTCTGGTTATGACGATATTACAGTAGTTGATTTTCATCATTTTGATATTCCTTCGGTGGGCCGTGGAACGGTAAACAAAGATGTTTTGACCGAATTTCAAAGTGAATTAATCACAGCTTGGGAAAATGCAGATTTAGTATTTTTTGTAACCCCAGAATATAATTTTACCGTGAATGGAGATTTGTTAAACGCTCTCCATCAATTTGGTTCAAAAGATTTTGCTCATCTTTTTCACAATAAAGTTTTTGCTTTGGCAGGGGTTTCGAGTGGAAGGGGAGGCAAAACACCGTGTTTAGAATTGACGACGGTAATTAACAAAATCATTAATTTCAGTAATCAATATTCAGTCGTTTCTCCCCGCATATTTGAGTCGCACGAGACGCACAAGAATTTGGATGAAAATGCAGATTCGTTAGGAAATAAAATTTACGAAGATGGCGTGAAGGCGTTTTTAGATTATTCTTTGGAGGTGGCGAAACGTTGGGCGGTGTAGTTATTGGGAATTAGTGATTGGTTACTGGAAATTAGTTATTGGTAAATGTTCCAATAACTAATTTCTAATAACCAATCACTAACCTACTTCGTCTTCAAAAGTTCTACTTCAAAAATTAACGTTGCTCCTCCTGGAATATCACGACCCGCACCTTGTTCGCCATAAGCCAAATGATGAGGAATAAAAAACTTGTATTTGCTCCCAACGGGCATTAATTGCAAACCTTCTGTCCAACCCGTGATTACTTGATTCAACCCGAAACTGATGGGTTCATTTCGTAATACGCTACTGTCGAAAACCACGCCATCAATCGTTGTTCCGTGATAATGCGTTAGTACATTTGCTCTTGGTCCGCTTGGTTTTTCACCCGTTCCTTCCACTAAAACTTCATACTGTAAACCACTTGCCGTTTCTGTAACTTCTGGTCTTTTGGCATTTTCGGCTAAAAAAGCCATTCCTTTTTCGATTTCGTTTTTCATTATTTCTTGTAAATGTTGTTGTTGTCTTTCAAAAATATTCATGTTTAATTTTATTTAATCCCCCAATTTCTTATAACGAATCCGCTTCGGTGTGGCATCATTACCTAAACGTTTTTTGCGATTTTCTTCGTAATCAGAGAAGTTTCCTTCAAACCAATATACCTGCGAATCCCCTTCAAAGGCTAAAATATGCGTGGCAATTCTATCCAAAAACCATCTATCATGGGAAATAACAACGGCACATCCGCCAAAGTTCTCTAAGGCTTCTTCTAAGGCACGTAACGTATTGACATCCAAGTCGTTAGTCGGCTCATCTAATAACAAAAGATTCGCTCCTTCTTTCAACATCATGGCCAAATGGACACGATTTCGCTCACCTCCCGATAAATTTCCAATCTTCTTTTCTTGATCGGCTCCGTTAAAGTTGAACTTGCTCACATACGCCCGAGCGTTCACTTGTCGCCCGCCCAAAAGTGTCATTTCCGTTCCACCCGAAACTAATTCAAATACGGACTTTTCAGCCGCTAATTGATTATGTTCTTGGTCAACATAAGCCATTTGTACCGTTTCCCCGACTTCAAAGGTTCCTGCATCGGGCTGAACTTGTCCCGTGATGAGTTTAAAAAGCGTTGATTTACCCGCACCATTGGGCCCAATAATTCCTACAATTCCCGCAGGAGGCAATGAAAATGTTAGATTGTCGAATAATAATTTATCGCCATACGCCTTCGTAACTCCTTGAACCTCAATTACTTTATTCCCTAATCTTGGACCCGCTGGAATAAATAATTCTAATTTATCTTCTTTCTGACGGTTTTCTTCCGACATCAATTTATCGTAAGCATCTAAACGTGCTTTTGATTTTGCCTGTCGAGCTTTTGGCGACATTCTTACCCATTCCAACTCACGTTGCAAAGACTTTTGGCGACGTGATTCAGTCTTTTCTTCCTTCGCTAAACGGTTCTGTTTTTGTTCTAACCACGAAGAATAATTGCCTTTCCACGGAATGCCTTCGCCTCGATCCAATTCCAAAATCCAACCCGCAACGTTATCCAAAAAGTATCTATCGTGGGTTACGGCAATCACCGTTCCTTTGTATTGACGTAAATGTTCTTCCAACCAAAGGACAGACTCCGCATCTAAATGGTTGGTTGGTTCATCCAATAACAAAACGTCAGGTTCTTGTAAAAGTAAGCGACAGAGAGCCACCCGACGTTTTTCACCTCCCGAAAGATTGGCAACATTTTGGTCAGAAGGAGGACAACGCAAGGCATCCATCGCCCGTTCTAAACGGGTATCCAATTCCCAAGCATTATGATGGTCGAGTTTTTCTTGGACTGTACCTTGGCGTTCTAATAATTTATCAAAATCAGCGTCTGGGTCGCCAAAGGCTTCGTTGATTTCGTCGAATTCTTTCAATAAAGCTACCACTTCGGCAACGCCTTCCTCCACGATTTCTCTAACGGTTTTAGTCGGGTCGAGTTCAGGCTCTTGCTCTAACATTCCGATTGAATATCCTTGCGAGAACACAATATCACCCGTATAGCTTTTGTCTTTGCCCGCAATAATTCTTAGGAGAGAAGACTTTCCAGATCCATTTAGACCCAAAACGCCAATTTTTGCTCCGTAGAAAAATGACAGATAAATATTTTTTAAGATTTGTTTTTGAGGGGGAACGGTTTTAGAAACACGCTCCATCGAAAATATGATGGTTTCTTGACTCATTGTGTACATTAAAATTTTATAGTTCAAAGGTACAGTAAAGGTGGTAAAACTAAAAACCTCTGTCATGCCAATCTTGTATTTCTAAACAAAAATATTGTAGATTATAAGTATCAATTTAGTTTTTTACCTATCTTTGCTAAGCAATGTACAGAAACAAAATAAATGTTAGTCCAAGAACTTAAAAGCACAAAACAAACGTCGTCTTTTCTTGAAAGAATTACTTTTGGGCAATATGACTACGAAAAAGGTTTGGAGCAAAAAGGAAGAAAGAAAAATGGTATTTTTCTTACCAACTCATTAGCTATAGTAGAAAATATATTAGATGTAGTTGTTATAGATTATGATATCTTTGGTAAAAAAATACTTGAACCATCTTGCGGACAAGGCATTTTTATACTGAAGTTACTATGTGATATTTATTCAAAATTTCCAGACAGTTTATTGATTTCAAAATTTATTTCAAATAATATTTACTTTGTTGATGTTCAAGCAGAAATGATTGAGAAAACAAAAAATAATATTGAAAAATTATATACTTTTTTATTTGTTGAAGATTTTGAAGGTACATTTAATGGTATAACTTGGGATTTTACAGATAAAATTATTTCTGGAACTTCGTTATTTGAAGAAATAAGGACAACGCCTTTTTTTCAACTATACAATTCATTTGATTATGTTATTGGCAATCCTCCTTACGTAACATTGTATGGTCGTAGAGATAAAAAAGAAAATGAGTTACAGAGGATAAATTATCTCAATAACTATCATCAATTTCCAAGTTCTGTAAAAAATGGTAAACTTAATCTTGTTATGCTTTTCATAGAACATTCACTTGATTTTTTGACAGAAAATGGGAAGTTGAGTTTTATAATTGATGTTTCTTTTTTTGAAACTGCTTACGAACACACGAGAAAATATCTATTAGAGAAGACAATTATTAATGAATTACAAATAAATATCCAAGATTTTGAAGTGGCGAGTGGTCAAGTAATTATAAAGCTATCAAAAGGGAAGAGCTTGAATAATAATGTTCAAGTCATAGATCATAAAACTCAAAATCGCTATTTAGTTGCACAAGACATTTGGTATAATAAAAACGATGAATATAAGTTTCGTTACAACGGATGCTCTATTTCAAAGAATATATTAGATAAAGTAGAAGCAAAAAAAGATAAAACTATACTTCAATTATATCCAAATAAAAATTTAAGAACTTGTGTAATGCTTCTGGATATGGAACAAAAGTTCACTTTTGTTCAAAGGGACGAAAGAAATGAAGATTTATTTTATCCGTACTATCAAGGTTCAAAAGCACTTTCTGAAAAATATGGAAGTTTGGATTACAAAAAATACTTTTTCTATGATAAGCCTTTGCAAGATGCCATTAATCATGAACTGAAAATAGAACTTGAAAAACAAGGAATTAAGAATAAAAAAAGGTTAGGGTTAGGAGAGACGATTATTTACAATAATCCAAAAATATTTATAAGGCAGTCTGCAAAAGCAATAATTGCTACAATTGATTTAAGTAAAAGTGCGGCAAATAATAGTTTGTACGTTTTTTCATTAAGGGATAATTCAGAAAAAACAACTGACTTTTTATATTTTTTTTGTGGCTTTTTGAATACAGATTTTATCACTTATTATGCTCAACAAATGAACATAATAAGGTTTGCGCAGGGAAAACAACCGCAAATAAAAATAGGAGATTTAGGTTCTATTTTTATCCCAAATGATACGAAATTACAGAACGAGATTTCTATTTTATGTAAGGCGATTTACAAAGACAAGGCTTTGAAGCAAATAATCTCAACTAAAATCAATAATTTGATTTATTGTTATTATGATTTGACGCAAAACGAAATTGAGAATATTGAGAAAAGTATTAAAGATTTTTGATTTTATCTTCTTGTGATTTGTTGAGTTGCTTCAATAAGTCAATAGTAACTTCTGATTGCTTTCCTGTTTTAGCTTTGAGAATACCTGTTTTGAAGTTTTCTAATTCTTGGGTAGCCTTTTTCAACTTTCTTTCGTTGGATTCTATTTTTTTCTGTAATAAAAAATCTAAAAATTCCTCTCTCGTTCTATAAACAGTTTCTGAAAATCCGTTCACTTGCATTTGATTTGCAGGTGTAATACGCATCGTAGGACTTACATTTTTAAGGAAGTAGGATTTTACAAAAATATCATTGTGTTTTATGAATGATAATCCATTTTCAAAACCTCGGTAATACACAATGATATACACTAAGTAAAAGTACCCGTTTTGCATTAGGGTAATCACTTTATCAGGAGTTCCACTATCTGGATTTGTATCTTCATTATCTAAATTAACAGCTTTGAAATCAATCCAAATAAGTTCCTTGTGTCTTTTGAGTTCAAATATGGTTTGAACATCAAAGGGATTTTTAGTTTTTCCTTCGGGAGAAGCTAATGATTCATTAAAATATTTGTGATTTTGGGTAAATTCTACAAACTTTCTTTCAAGAAATTTACTAATTCCATCACCTACCCGTTCCCCTTTTTTCACAGCAATTTGAAGGTTAGTATGGCTATTTATAATTTTCCCAATGACTTCATCCAACTGAGCAATAATTAGTGTTTCGTATGCTTTAATGTCCATATTTACTTAAATAAGTCTGAGTTAAAAAATTCACAAATAGACATATCAAAGGCTTTTGAAATTTTTTCAATATTTGCTACTGAAACATTCCTTTTTCCTTGCTCAATACTTGCAACGTAGGTTCTATCAAGTTCGCAAACAAATGAGAACTTTTCTTGACTAAGTCCTTTTTCGTTTCTAAGTTCTTTCAGTCGAATTCCTATTTTGATTCTTATGTCCATTTCACAAAGTTCTATTTTTGTAGTTTATGAAACAACGGATTATAAGTATAGGTTACAGTATAAAATAAATTATTCATTTTTATGTTTACGATGCTTTATTCCGTAAAATAAATAATCTTGGTCTCTCTTCCTCAATAGCATCTGAAATTTCAGTAAATATTCCTTTAATTTGTATCAAACTTATCAAAATCACAGTGAAAATACTTTTATCTCTTACATTTCTCATTATTTTACTACTTAAAATGGGGGGCTTTTATGCCATTTTAAGTTATGAAAGACATGAAATTAGAGAAAAAGTAGAACAAAAACTTCTGAATTCCCTTGATAAATCTGAGTTAGTTTGTATCGTTGCAAATGCAGAAAATCTTTCCAAAATAGAGTGGGAACGTCCTGAAAAGGAATTTAGTTTTGAGAGTAATTTGTATGACGTAGTTTACAAAGAAAATGCCTTCGGAGTAACGCATTATTATTGTTTAAGTGATAAAGATGAAACAAAATTAGAAGCTAAAATTGATAATTTACTCGAAAATCAATCTGAAAAAGCTCCTTTTGGAAGTCATTCAAAACTCATTTTGCATTTGCTTTCAGAACCTTTAATTTGCTGCAATAAACCTACATTTCAATTTAGTTATTTCATTGATAAAAAATCTTCCATTTTTCCAAATTTAAGCGTTCTTCACCCTTCTGATTTTGTTTCAAAACTGAAACACCCTCCCCGCTTTTCGTAGTGTTTTTGGGTCACAGAGTATTTCACAGAGTTTCGCTGAGGTTAATTAAAAACTTCGTGTAACCCTGTGAAATGCTGTGCGTTACGCTGTGTGACCCCTACTTTATTAATTTACCATTTTCAAAAAAAAACACGATGAAAAAAATATTTATTCTATCATATTTACTCTTGATGGCGGGAATTGCTCATGCTCAAAAATCCAAAGAACTTGAAGAAGTTATGGTGAAAGAAAGGCGGAAAATTGCCAAAGAGAGAGAAGAATTTACCCGCCATGCTCAATCCGTTGAAGTGATTGGTCTTGAAGAAATTAACCGTAATAACCCCGCATTTATTGAGCAAACTCTCGGCACAATGGCGGGTGTACAAATAGATAAACGCACGCAATTAGGCGGACAAAGATTAGTGATTCGAGGGTATGGAAACGACCAAAAATTCAACAGTTGGGGCGTAAAAGTTTATTACAACGAAATGCCAATCACTACTGCCGAAGGAGTCACGATTTTGGACGATATAGATTTTGCAAACGTCAATAATATTGAAGTGATTAAAGGTCCCGCCGCCACATTGTATGGCGGAGGTGTTGGTGGCGTGGCCCGTTTTTATATGAAATCAGCCGAAAAAAAAGGCGTTTCTCTTACCGAAAAGTTCGCAATTGGTTCTTTTGGTTTGCTACAATCGAATACCCGTTTGGATATTGTGAATGACAGTTCAGCGATTGCGTTAAGTTACGGACATTTATCTTCCGACGGCTATCGTCCTGCGGGGAATAGTCTCAAAAATTTCTTAACGTTTTTTGGCGAATTTAAACTAACTAAAAAACAATCTGTTACAGCATTTATGAGCCATAATTATTCATTTGAGGGTGTTTCGGGACAAATTTCGTATGCTGATTATTACGCAGGAATTGATAATGGTAATCTTGCATACATCAGAAAAAATGCCCGAAATGACATCCAAACAACCCGTTTTGCACTAACGCATCGGTACATTTTTTCGAGCAAATTTGAAAATTCTACCACCGCTTTTTACTCAAATCAGGATTTTGTGAGGGTTGCCGCAGGAGCAACTGAAAACAGTATGAGTCCCAATTTTGGAATACGGTCGGTGTTTAATTTTAAGGCAAATCTGACAGATAAAATATCGAATGAATTGAGTTTTGGAACTGAGTTGCAACAATCAAAAGCACAGATTTCAAACTATCGTTTTATTGGAACTGACCCTGCCAATCCGCTCAAAGTTCAGGAGCTTTCAAAGGGTGGTTCGTATTTTAAATATAACACCAATCAATCCGCTGTTTTCTTTCATAATCGCACAGATTTTAGTTCCTTGAATTTATCATTAATCTTAGGACTGAGTGCCAATCAAATTAATTATTCTCGCCTTGACTTATTGGCAAATCCTGGATTATTAACGGGGTATAATAAAGTTTTATCGTTCGAGAAAAGTTTTGAAACATCATTCAATCCGCACATTGCTTTGCAAAAAGTTTTTAAAGAACAAATCATTAATTTGAGTTACAGTGAAGGCTATAATGCTCCAACGGCTTCTACTTCTTTCATCGGAACAATCAATAAATCGAACGATAATTTATTACCAGAAAAAGCCAAAATGTTTGATTTGAGTGTTAAAGGCTTACTTTTTAATGATAAATTAGATTATCAAATATCACTTTTTAACATCAATATTACCAATAAACTCACCCAACTTTCGGGTATAAATCCTGCGGGAGGAACGTATAGTTACTTTGCCAATACAGGAAATCAGACCAATAAAGGCTTAGAATTGAGTTTGGGTTATTTGATGTTGAGTACTCCAAAATCATTTATTACGGAGATAGAGCCATTTCTAAATTATTCAAATTATAACTTCAAATACAATGATTTTAAGACAAAATTTGGAAGTGAAATTTTAGATTATTCCAATAAACAAGTAGTGGGTTTACCCAAAACAAAATACACCATTGGCGTTGATATTACAACAAAATTAGGGATGTATTTTAATGGTACTTATAATGTAATTAGTGATGTTTATACTGATTTTGCTAATACCAATAATGTGAAAGGATTTGCCTTGTTAAATAGTAAAATCGGCTATAAAATCTCGGGCAAAAAGATGGATTTTGACGTTTATTTTGCAGGAAATAACCTTACCAATCAAATCAATTATACCTTCTTATTTTTGGGAAATAACATCAATGATTCAGACCCAGACAATAACTATCCAGTAGGTGTTGCCACAGACGTTAACCCTGGACCAAATAAGGCTTATTATTTTGGTGGAATGAATGTTAAGTTTAGGTTTTGAGTAGTATATAAAAAATACACCGTCATGGATGAAATCATGGCTTGGTTTGTTCAGTTTAAAATTTGATAACCTTCCTTTCATCAGCCAAAACTACTTTTTCATAAACAATTTGGCTGATGAAACGGGATAATCAGCCAAATTGTAGTATTTTAAGTAAGTTTTGGCTGATTAGGACTAAAACGCTAATTTATATTCGTTAAAACAAATACTCAACTTCAATTGTTCAGGATAAGGTAATAATGAATGGTTTGTTTAGTTAATGGCTTGTATGCAATTTCTAATCCCCATCACTATTATTCTCCAAAAATAGCATTAAATTCACTCGTTATTTAGTTCAGTCTAATCCACGTGTCTTCCCCGAGACATCACAACCTAAAAAAAATCGCCTCCGATGGGGTAGGAAGCTCTATTATTAATGAAAAAAATTACTACACTACTCGTAGGTTTAACGTTGGGAATCCTTTCCAACTTTGCGACAATGGCTCAGGAGGATTTGAGCAAAATGCCCCTCCCAATGGATTCACGGGTCAAAACGGGTATTCTTCCCAATGGTTTGAAGTATTACATTATGAAAAACGCTGAACCCAAAAATCGGGCTCAATTGCGTTTGATGGTAAAGGCAGGTTCGGTTCTGGAAACGGACGAACAGCAAGGACTTGCCCACTTTATGGAACACATGAATTTTAACGGAACCAAGAATTTCCCTAAGAATGAATTGGTTAATTTCCTTCAAAAATCGGGCGTTCGATTTGGGGCGGATTTAAACGCTTACACAGGTTTTGACGAAACGGTTTATATGTTGCCCGTTCCAACTGATTCTATCGAAGTTTTCAAAAAAGGAATGCAAATTTTGGAAGATTGGGCTCATAATGCCACGCTTGACCCGTCTGAAATTGACAAAGAGAGAGGCGTAGTTTTGGAAGAGTCTCGCACGGGGAAGGGTGCAAACGCTCGTATGCGGGATAAGTATTTTCCCGTGATTTTGAATAATTCACAATACGCAAAGCGTCTGCCAATTGGTAAAGACGACATCTTGAAAAACTTCAAGTATGAAACGCTCAATCAATTCCATAAAGATTTCTATCGCCCTGATTTAGAAGGAGTTGCTGTAGTTGGAGATATTGATGTGGCAATGGTCGAGAAGATGATTATTGAGAAATTTGGCAGTATTCAAAACCCTGCAAAGCCAAAAGAAAGAATCAAATATAAGATTCCCTTAACGGGTGGAACGGACGTTGCCATAGTCACTGATAAAGAGCAACCTTATACGGTAATTCAAATATTATCGAAACAAGAAAAACGCAAGGATTTAACCTACCAAGACCGTCGTGAGGGAATGTTAAGGTCTTTGTATAACCAGATGTTATCGGCTCGTATTCAAGAACTTACGCAGAAAGCTGACCCTCCATTTTTGTTTGGTTATGCGGGTTACAGTGGGTTTTTAGGTAATCTTGATGCTTTCACTTCTTTTGTGGTGGCGAAGGGAGCAAACGTTGAAAAAGGTCTTGTAGCGATTTTGGGAGAAACTGAAAGAGCCAGAAAATTTGGTTTTAACGCTTCTGAATTGGTTCGGGCAAAAACGCAATACATGGTTAATCAGGAGAAATCGTTTAAGGAAAAAGATAAAACAAACTCAGAGCAATTGGTAGGTGGTTTAGTTACGGCATTCTTGGAAACTGAAAATTTAACCTCACCTGATTTTAGTTTTGATTTTACAAAAAAATACTTGGAAGGAGCAAAATTAGAAGAAATTAATGCGTTGAGTAATGTATTAATTACTTCCGAAAACAGAGCGGTAATTTTAATGGCTTCCGAAAAAGAAAAGGACACACTTCCAACTGAAACTCAAATCAGAGCGTGGTTGAATTCGTCGGGGAAAAACGTAACAGCTTATGTGGATGCTACAATTGATAAACCTTTGATTGCGAAATTGCCAATGGGCTCAAAAGTTACGGCAACTAAGAAAATTCCAGAAGTTGGTGTTACTGAATTGACTTTTGCCAATGGTGTAAGAGCAATTTTGAAACCGACAGACTTCAAAAATGATGAAATTTTGATTGGTGCATACAGTGATGGAGGTACAAACTTATACTCAGATAAAGATGCTGATAATGCCGTTTTGTCTTCAACAATCGCTTCAATGGGCGGTTTGGGGGAGTTTTCATCAGTAAACTTGCAAAAAATGATGACGGGCAAAGTTGCACAGATTGCCCCTTACGTAACAGAAACCTCCGAAAATATTAACGGTTCGACCAATCCAAAAGATCTTGAATTAGCCTTACAATTAATATACAGTAATTTTACGCAGCCCCGTTTTGATGCTGACGTTATCAAAGGATTTGTGGCGAATGTCAGCACGTTTTTGGAAGGACAAGAGAAAACGCTAACCCCTGAAAAGGTTTATGGCGATACTTTGGGCATGATTTTGAGTAATTATGCACCCCGAAATTTCCCCATGACGGCTGAACGTTTCAAGAAAATTGATGCCCAACGTGCTTTTGATATTTATAAAGAACGCTACGCTGATGCTTCCGATTTTACGTTTTTATTTGTAGGTAATTTCAAAAATGAAGAAATTACACCAATGTTAGAAAAGTATCTGGGAGGTTTGCCATCAATAAGACGCAAGGAAACTTTCAAAGATTTAGGGATTCGTCCACCGAAAGGAAAAGTTGAAAAGACGCTTTATAAAGGGACAGAAGCCAAAGCACGAGTAACGATGGTTTGGTCGGGTGATTATGAACCAACGCCAGAGAATGAAACGCAAGTTGAAGCATTATCAGAAGTATTGGAAATTAAGTTAATTGAGAAATTGCGGGAGGAGGAATCAGGCGTTTATGGTGTGGGTGTAAGTGGCTCAGTTTCCAAAATTCCAGCAAAAAGATATGATTTTAAAATTGCTTTTCAATGTGCTCCCGAAAATGTGGAGAAATTGGTGAATCGCACGATGGCTGAAATTCAAAAAGTGAAAGGTTCAGGAGCTGAAGCGGGTGATATTGAAAAGTTTAAGGCAGAAACAAAACGTCAAACAGAAACACAATTACGTGAAAATGGTTTCTGGTTAGGCTATTTACAAGGTCAATATCAAGACGATGAAGACGTAAAAGAAGTATTGAAAGAAGATGAAATGCTGAAAAAAGTGACAGTAGAAAGTACAAAAACGGCAGCGAAAAAATACTTTGCCGAGAACATGATAAAGGTGATTTTATTGCCTGAAAAGAAGTAGGAATCAGTATTTGGAGAGTTGTAAGGGTTTGTCGCATAATGTGATAAACCCTATTTTTTTGTATATTTACTGAAAATAATCCACTTTTCCCCAAAACAAAATCATGAAAATCTTTAAAAAAATCTTATTATTCATCGGAATCTTTATTGGACTTGTGATGGTTGCCGCCATTTTCGTAAAAAGAGAATATTCAGTTGAACGTGAAATCGTTATCAACAAACCAAAACAACAGGTTTTTGAATACGTAAGGCTCTTAAAAAATCAAGATAACTTCAGTAAATGGGCAACGATGGATCCAAAAATGAAGAAAGAATATACAGGAACGGATGGAACAGTTGGCTTTATATCTGCATGGGACAGTGAAGATGCCCAATTAGGAAGAGGCGAACAGGAAATTAAAAAAATTAAGGAAGGCGAGAGAATTGATTTTCAATTACGTTTCTTTGAACCAATGGCTTCGGTTTCTCCTGCGTATATGACCACGGATAGTGTTTCAGCGACGCAAACAAAAGTAAAATGGGGGCTGAGCGGCACAATGGCTTATCCGACCAATGTAGTGCTTATGTTCATGGATATTAGCGAAATATTAGGCAGAGATTTAACTACTGGTTTGGTAACCTTAAAAAGTGTTTTGGAAAAGTAGTTCTCTGTATTTATTCATGGCATGACTTTTTTAGTCACGCCATGAATGTTACAAACATTTACCCGTTCTTCACCCGACCTACAAACGCCTTAATATCTACTTCCAAATCCTCAGAAGTACCCAGCAATTTTATAAAAGCACTACCAATAATTGCACCTGATGCGTGTGAGGCGGCTTTTTTGAAAGTTTCATTATCCGAGATTCCAAAACCAATTAATCTTGGATTTTTTAGATTCATGGCATTTACTCGCTCAAAATAAACTTCTTGGTCGTTTGAAATTCCTGTTTTTACTCCCGTTGTACTTGCCGATGAAACCATATAAATAAATCCATCCGAAATATTATCAATGTGTCGAATTCTACTTTCTGCGGTTTGTGGTGTTATCAAAAAGGTATTTAAAATTCCGTATTTATCAAAAATTGCCTTGTATTCGTCCTCATACACACTGGCGGGCATATCAGGCAGAATCAAGCCATCAACACCAACTTCTTGGCATTTTTGGCAAAAGTTTTCAACCCCAAATTGTAGCACAGGATTGATATATCCCATCAATAAAATCGGAACAATAATACCTGCCTCCCGAATACCCGAAAGTTGTTCAAAAAGTAATTTTACGGACATACCCGCATCCAATGCCACTTGATTAGACTGTTGGATGGTTTCGCCATCTGCCACTGGGTCAGAATAGGGCATTCCGATTTCTATTAAATCCACTCCACCGTCTTGTAAAGCCTTTAAAATCAGGACTGTATCATTAATTTTTGGAAATCCTGCGGTGAAATATACATTAAGGATATTTGTATTTTTCTCTTGGAAAAGCTGTTTTATTCTGTTCATTTTTTTGTAATCCGATGCTTCCGCCTCGGTTTTTATTAAAACGAACTGGAAAGTTCGTTTTACATTAAAATTAATTTTAATAATTCCCTAAAATCCAACCCATTAAAAGTGCCTGACGACATCATCAGTAAATTTGAGCTACGCCATCGTTGGGCAAGGAGAAAATCTTTCAGCGAATCATTATCCGTGAAAACACGAAGATTGGGATTATTGAAATGCACTTTAATATCTTCGGGCGTAATGGCGGGTAACTTCTTGTTTTTCAGGGTTTTAGGACTAAAATATACGACTGAAACATCGGCTGCATTTAGTTTATTGGCGTATTCTCCCAAGAAATCTTTATTCAAACTGCTGAATGTATGTAATTCCAAACAAGCCACCAATTGACGGTCGGGGAATTGAGCTTTTACTGCCTTCGTTGTTGCCTCCACTTTGGACGGAGAATGAGCAAAGTCCTTGTAGATCACCGTATTGTCATTTTTTCCTACTAATTCCAAGCGTTTTGATGCTCCTTTAAAGGAAGGAATAGCTGCGTAAAATTCATCATCATCAATCCCAATTTGAGCTAAAACTAATCTCGCACCGTTCAGATTTTTAAGGTTATGTTCACCAAAAACTTCAATTGCCAACTCTTGTTTGTTCGGTAAAACCAAATATGTTTTGCCGTCTCGCACTCGACTTGGAAGAGCCGAATACGGAAATCTTTTAATGCCCAAACGTTCTACCGATCCTATTTTATTAACTAATTCATCGGTTTCGTCATAAATAAAACTTCCTGCTTTTGGTAAATCATTGGCTAATAATTCAAATTGATGAACGTAATCATTAAAATCTGGGTAGACGTTTACGTGATCCCAAGCAATGCCCGACATCAACATCACGTGGGGATGATAATGCAAAAATTTAGGCTGGCGGTCAACTGGAGAAGATAAATATTCATCGCCTTCAATGACAATTACGGGAGCATCCGAAAGTTTTGCCATTGTGTCAAAACCTTCAATTCTTGCCCCAACCATATAATTAAACTTACGGTTATGAAATTTCAAAACGTGCAGAATCATGGACGTTATAGAGGTTTTACCATGACTTCCTGCAATTACAACTCGCTGTTTATGAAGGCTTTGTGAATAAATAAATTCGGGATATGAATAAATTTTGATGCCTAATGCTTGAGCTTTTGCCAATTCAGGATTGTCTATACGGGCGTGCATTCCCAAGATTACGCAAGATAATTCGGTGGTAATTTTTTCAGGAAACCAGCCCATTTCATTGGGTAGAATTCCTTTTTCAGCCAATAAAGTCCGTGACGGCTCATAAATTTCATCGTCAGAACCCGTGATTTGAAAGCCTCGGTTATGTAAATCAATTGCCAAATTGTGCATCGCTGCTCCGCCAATTGCTATAAAGTGAATTTTTTGCATGAGGAAAATAAGCGGTAAACTATTAGTTGTGCGTTTCGAGCTTTAAGCTGTGAGTTTTAATCCCTCAAAGCTCGCTACTCATTGCTCGCACTAATATTAAACTATTTTTACGAAAAGAACGTTAAACAATGGTTAAATCAACTTTATTTACTTGCAAAGGTCATACTTTTATTGCACTTTTGCACACTTTTTGGAGGAATGATGTTAGGTATGGATGTTTGAATATCACCGCAGATATTAATAATCCAACAATCCAACTTTCAGAATTCTTAAAATAAAAATTAGGTTGCTGATTATCAACTGTTTAACCAGTAACCCATAAGTATTAACTAATAATTTTCCCCCGTTTATGCTTTTTAGCTTAGGATGAAGAACTACATTGACCTGATTGACCAGACGATTGAATTCCCAACGTTGGAATTTAATATCGACCATGATAATGAACTTTTGTTCAACAATGTTCCTTTGATGGACATTATTGAACAGTATGGCACGCCCCTCAAGATAACCTATCTCCCAAAGATTGGTGAACATATCGAAAACTCCAAGAGGCTCTTCAAGAATGCCATTAAAAAGTACAATTACAAAGGAAACTATGTTTATTGTTACTGTACAAAATCTTCTCATTTTAAATTTATCGTTGAAGAGGTATTAAGCCATAATGTTCACTTAGAAACGTCGTCGGCTTTTGATATTTCTATTATTCGAGAATTGTACAATGAAAGTAAGATTTCTAAGAATACATTTATTCTTTGTAATGGTTATAAATTGCCCCTTTACACACAGTATATCAGTGAGTTAATCAACGAAGGTTTTAACTGTATTCCGATTTTGGATAACCTCAAAGAGATTGATTTTTACGATAAATCTGTAACAGCGGAGACGGTAAATGTAGGGATTCGTATCGCTACGGACGAAGAGCCAGACTTCTCTTTCTATACTTCTCGTTTGGGACTCAGATATTCTGATGTCATGGAATTGTACAAGAATAAAATAGAAGGAAGTAGCAAGTATAAATTAAAAATGTTACATTTTTTCATCAACACAGGCATTAAAGATAGTGCCTATTATTGGTCGGAATTGAGTCGTTTTATTTATAAATATTGCGAGATGAAAAAGGTGTGTCCAGAACTTGATTCAATTGATTTAGGCGGAGGATTACCAATTCAAACCTCTTTGCAATTTAACTACGATTATCAGTCAATGATTGATGAAATTGTGGAATCTATTTCATGGATTTGTAACAAAAGTAACGTGCCCGTTCCAAATTTATTTACGGAATTTGGTTCATACACGGTTGGTGAAAGTGGGGCAGTTTTATACGAAATTATTGACCAGAAGTTGCAGAACGACAAGGAGTTGTGGTATATGATTGATGGTTCTTTCATCACCCAATTACCCGATTCTTGGGGCATGAACCAGAAGTACATCATGTTGCCCGTGAACAACTGGAATTTTCCTTATCAGAAAGTAAATTTAGGCGGTTTGACTTGCGATTCGATGGATTTTTATAACACTGAAGCCCACAGTTCAGATTTATATTTACCGATTTATGAAGAAGCCCAAGAACGTCAATTTGTAGGGTTTTTCCATACAGGAGCGTATCAAGAGTCATTGGGAGGCTACGGAGGAATTCAACATTGCTTGATTCCAGCCCCTAAGCACGTGATTGTGGACAGATTAGAAGACGGCACAATTACAACCAGACTTTTTGCCGATGAACAAGGCAGAGAAGGCATGATGACAATTTTGGGTTATGGCGATAATGTAAAAAAGCGAGAGGAAAAAGTTTTGGTGATAAGTCAAGAAGACATGGAATTGGCAGAACAGATGTCGTTGGTGGAACAATAGTTCAGGGGAAAAGGAGTTAAGAGAAATGCAGAAAAGCCAATTTCTCTTAACTGTTTGAAAATTAATTGATTCAAAACAATATTTGGCAAGATTTTTCGTAATTTTATAAGTGTAAATAAGGAATAGGGTAGCATCAAGTATTTCGTAAGTCTCTGAATGTCAGTTTCTAACGAACACCTAAAATTGAATTACTAACAACGATTCTTTTATCCTTACATAACCCACAACAATACTGTATCATGAAAAAATCAACTATCATTTTAGGATTATTAGCCATTATTTCTTTGGCATCTTGTGCAAGAAAAAATAATTGTCCTGCCTACGGAAATACGAGTATTGAAAAACCTGCCTATAAAGGTAGAAACTAAGAAATTAGATATAAAAAAGGCGTTAAAATTGAGTTGAACTCATTTTAACGCCTTTTTTGGTTTGTACTGTCTTAACTATACCTATCATTTCGCCAAGGGTAAGCCGTATTTGAGTAGCCTCTTTCTTCCCAAAATCCCAACTTATTTTTTGGCATAAATTCAATTCTCTTAATCCATTTTGAGCCTTTCCAAGCGTAAAGCTGTGGAGTAATCATCCGCAAAGGTCCGCCGTGTTCAACTGCCAATGGCTGACCATCGACGGTATGACCCAGTAAAACATCAGGTTTCAAGGCTTCTTCCAATGAGACATTTGTCGTGTAGGTATCATATCCGTAACACATAATGTGCGTAGCGGTTTCTTTGGGCTGCACCAAAGCCGCCAAATCAATTAAACTTACGCCTTTCCAAACCATATCCAATTTTGACCACGTAGTTACGCAGTGAAAATCGGAAACATCTTCGGTTTGTGGTAACGCCATAAACTCTTCCCAAGTGAGCATTAATGGGTTTTCGACTTCTCCATCAATTATCAAACGCCATTTGTCCATTGGAATTTTGGGCTGGTAACCTAAATCCAAAACGGGCCACTTAGTTGTAAGTGTCTGACCAACAGGAGTATTAGGCATTCCGTGACGGTTGATAACACCTTTTCCTTGGGGGGTTGAATCCGCCATTGAAGGTGTTAATTTCATCTTTTCCTCGAACCTATTTTTCAACTTCATCCGTGCTTCGATAATGCGGTCGAATTTATTATTTTCTGTTTCTTGGTTCTCCATAATTCTCTGATTTATCCACCTTTAACACGAATTTGGATTAAAAAGTTTTGACAGATTAACTTAAACTATGGATTAAAGAATTCTCCAAAATGCCAGAGAATTCCAGAAGGGTCATGCAGGAAACATTCCTTTCCCCAATCATTTGTTTTAATAGGAATAAGTCGCACACCTTCGTATTTTGAGGGTAAGTTCAACGCCAAAAGTTCTTGGTAATACCTATCAACGCTATCAACTTCCATAAAAATCATGGAATTATCAATCCAATCTTTCACGTAAGCATCTTGTAGATAAAAACCGATACCTTCTGTATGGAAATAAGAGAAATTATTGCCTAAAATGGCTTCTTGAAACCCTAAATCTTGATAAAAATTACGAGATATTTCAAAGTTTTTAGCTCCGATAAACGGTCTAATTGATACGGCTTTATGATTCATTATTTTATTGTTAATTAAGAATCAAAAATAGATTTTATTTTTGATAAAAAAAAGACAAGGCATTTACAGCCTTGTCTCCCCATTTAATCAAGCCTTATTATACCACTAAATAAGACCATTTTTGGCTAATGCCTCACAAATTTGAACGGCATTTGTGGCCGCTCCTTTGCGTAAATTATCCGCAACAATCCACATATTCACGGTATTTGGTTGGGTTAAATCACGACGAATACGTCCGACAAAAACCTCATCCTTTCCGTGTGCAGTAATGGGCATTGGATAGATTGCATTTTTAGGGTCGTCTTGAACAATTATTCCTTCTTCTGCCGCCAAAATACTTTTCATTTCTTCAACATCAAAATCATTTTCAAACTCAATATTTACTGATTCCGAGTGTCCACCAATGGTTGGAATTCTAACTGTTGTGGCGGTTACTTGAATTGAATCATCCATCATAATTTTCTTCGTTTCATTCACCATTTTCATTTCTTCTTTGGTATAACCATTATCCAAAAATACGTCAATGTGTGGTAAAACATTCAAGTCAATCTTGTGTGGATACACCGCAGGAACGTCTGTACGACCTTCACGCTCAGCAAATAGTTGATCAACCGCCGCTTTTCCCGTTCCCGTAACCGACTGATACGTTGAAACAACCACTCGTTTTACTTTGTATTTTTTATGTAATGGATTCAAAACCACCACCATCTGAATCGTCGAACAGTTAGGATTGGCAATGATTTTATCTTCTGCTGTAAGCGTGTGAGCATTAATTTCTGGAACGACCAATTTCTTAGTTTCGTCCATTCTCCAAGCCGATGAATTATCAACGACAGTGATACCCGCCGCCGCAAATTTTGGGGCTAATTCCAGGGATGTTCCACCGCCCGCTGAGAAAATTGCCACGTTTGGTTTCATTTTTATAGCATCGTCAAAACTCACTACTGAATACTGTTTACCCTTAAATTCAACCTGTTTACCCACTGAACGCTCAGAGGCAACTGGAATAAGTTCTGTTACGGGAAAATTACGTTCCGCCAATACTTTAAGGATTTCACTACCGACCAAACCTGTGGCTCCGACTACTGCTACTTTCATTTTAACTAATTGATTATTAATTGATTATATAAAAAAATTCAAAAACTATGCGAAATTCCTACTCCTAAAACCGCCTGATTATTAAAAGATTTATCAAAAATTAGGCCGACTTTATTTTCCGAAACGACTTCATTATACCTTTTTATTGCCTTACCCAGATGCACATTTGACTTAATATTCAAGTAACCTGAAATTAAAACGGTTCCTCCAAAAGTCCCCCAATAAACGCCACTTGATACTTTTTCACGGTTAAAAATAGTGTAAAGCGAAAATCCTGTTGAAATTAAACTCACAATTTGCCCCGCTTTTCGTTGCTTTTTAAAGGTCAAATATTCAACATTTACTTCAGTATCTCGCAACTGCAATAAAGGAATTTGCAAGCCCAAAGGATTTTCAATTATCTGTCGGTCGTAAATAAATTTTGTACCAAAAAACTTTTGTTTCACCTCTATCGGAAACAAAAGTTTTCTATCAATCTGAGCGAATGATTTGGAACAAAAACCGACTAAAAAAATGAGTAATATCCTGATTTTCACGGAACTAAGATTGATGAAAAAGTCTTCAAAATTAGTCTATAAAATTGGAAGAGAAAAGGGATTTTAGGGGTTGGGGGTTAGGAGTTAGAAGTTAGAAGTCATAAAACATTGATTTTCAATGTTTTATATTTATTTCAGAACTCGTAAATTTTATTGGGTGTTATGCAGAAATCCATTTTTATATCAAATTCATTAATATCTTCAATCATTTCAATTGCTTCTTCCAAACACAATCCAACTTTTAGAGATTGACTTTTGCATTGTTGTAAGAAACGGTCATAAAAGCCTTTTCCGTAACCTACACGATTACCATTTTTATCAAAAATTAAGAGTGGAATTATCACTAAATCAATCTGTTCTGACAGGATTTTCTCTTGATTTTCTCCCGAAGGTTCTAAGATTCCCCATTTATTTTCAATAAGATTTTTTTCGACGAAAGGGTAATTGTCTAATTCAAAATTCTCTTCAGTAATTTTTGGAATTATAATCTTTATTAATGGAAAATTTTGTTGTAAATATTTGATAATCAGCCAAGTATTAATTTCATTTTTCTTAATTATTGGCAGGAAAATATGAAGGTTTTTTACTTCCGAAAGGTCAAAATTTTGAAAGAACAAATCAGTAATTTGCTGGCTTTTGATAGCTATTTCTTCAACAGAAATTACTTTGCGTTTTGAGAGATAAAGTTTACGAAGTTTAGTTTTTTTCATTTTTCCTTAAAACCTCAGTCGAAAAGCCGTTCCTTGTTTTTCCACAGAATTTACGGTGATTGTACCTTTGTGTAATGCCATAATTTGCTTCGATAAACTCAATCCAATTCCCGAACCGTTTGGCTTGGAAGTGAAAAATGGCACAAAAATTTTATCCATCAATTCATCCGACATTCCCACGCCATTATCCCGAACTTCAATGATTACTTGTTGTTGAGGATTTTGAGTAACCGAAAGGATTATTTTAGGATTTAGCTGACGCTGAACGGCATCTATTGCGTTGATAATCAGGTTAATAAGTACTTGTTCAATCAAAACCATATCGCCTTCAATCATCAATTCAAAGTCTTTAATGATGACATCAAACTCAATATTCTTTTGCTCAATTTGATTTTCTAATAGTATTTCAACGCCTTCAAATAAATCTCGGATATAGAATTTTGAGAACGAAGTCATGGAAACTTTGGCTAATTGTCGGTAAGTATCCGCAAATTTCAACAAGTTTTCACTGCGTTTACGAATGGTAGAAATGCCCAAAGAAATATCATCAAAATTAATTTGATATTTATCTTCCAAATCCTTTCCTCCCGTCTCCCTTATTTCTTTCCTCCCCCGCAGGGTCGTCTCCATCGTCTCCGCCAAAGAAGCAATTGGAGCAACGGAATTCATAATTTCGTGGGTCATCACTCGCAAAAGTTTCTGATAGGCTTGGGCTTCGGTATCTTCAATGGCTTCATTTACATTCTGAAAAGCAATTAAATTTGTCTCAGTATTTTCGTTTAAAAAGGTCGTTTTTGCTAATAAAACTTGCTTATGATTAATTTTTACTAATTGACTATTTCCATTTTCAAGACTTTTAATTGCTTGATACACAGATATATCCCGTTTTTCGAGCGAAGAAATATTCCGTAAATAAGGAACATTCATCATTCGTTTGAAAGCCTCATTTATCCAACCAACATTGCCTTCCTGGTCATAGGATAAAATACCAGTATCAACCAATTCCAAGATTTTTTGAAGGTACTGATATTGCTCTTCCCGTTCGGAAGAAAGTTGTTTGAAAGTAGTATTGATTTGATTGAAAGCCCTGCGAAGTTGTCGGACAGAAACGGGGGCATTTTTTTCGGTAAATTGTAAAGAAAAGTCTCGATATTGAACTGCTTCGATAAATTGTGAGAGTTCGGTATTGGTTTTATTGATAAACTGAATGAAGTTAAGTATCTGAAAAACAATGATTAAGCCCACAAAAACCAACAAGGTGTAGCGATTACTGACAATGCAGAAAGCGGCTGCCGTTATATTGGCAAGCAACAAAACGACTCGGATAGTCAGACTAATTTCGTAGCGTGTTTTCATAGTTTAAATATCATACTTCCCCAATCTCCGATAAAGAGCCGTCCGAGTCAATCCTAACTCACGGGCGGCTTTTGTAATGTTTCCATCATGTCGTTCAATGGCTTTCAAAATCGTGGATTTTTCTATTTCGTCAATCCGTAAAGTTGAACTTTCTTGCGACATCATCACAGGCGTTTCTATGGACGAATTCAATTCCAAATCTCTCGCTGTAATTGCCTGATTATCAGCCATAATCACTGCCCTTTCAATGCTGTGTTGGAGTTCACGAATATTACCAGAGAAGGTATATTGACGAAGTTTTACTTTCGCTTTTTCGTCAATTTCTACTAGATTTTTATGGTATTTTTCGGCATAATTTTTCATGAAATATTCCGCCAAAAGCACCACATCATTTCCCCGCATACGCAAGGGCGGAAGCGTGATTTCGATGGTATTCAAGCGATAAATTAAGTCTTTCCGGTATTGATTTTGCGATGCCATTTCTTTGATGGGAGCATTGGTTGCTGAGATGAGGCGAATATCAATTGAAATGGGAGCATTAGTGCCTAATCTGGTTACTTCTCGATTCTGTAAAACGGTCAATAATTTGGCTTGTTGTGGGAGTGAAATATTCCCAATCTCATCCAAGAAAAGCGTTCCTTCGTGGGCAGATTCAAAGCGTCCTGCCCGGTCTTCACGAGCATCCGTAAATGCTCCTTTTTTATGCCCGAATAGTTCAGATTCAAATAAACTTTCAGTCAATGAACCTAAATCAGCGTGTACAAAGGGTTTTTGATGGCGTAATGATTTTTGATGAATTAATTTAGCGACTTCGGTTTTACCCGTTCCATTCTCTCCCAAAATCAAAATATTGGCATCGGTAGGAGCAATTTTCTCAATTTTATATAGTACATCTTGCATCGCTTCGGAAGAACCAAGCAAAGACGTTTCCGCTTTTGAAGAAGTCTTTTTTGTATTTTGTTTATTACCCGCAAATGATTGTTGATAACAGTTTTCAAGCGTTTCCAACAATCTTTCATTT
Organism: Arcicella sp.; assembly: GCA_043756925.1. Lineage (GTDB taxonomy): Bacteria > Bacteroidota > Bacteroidia > Cytophagales > Spirosomataceae > Arcicella. The sequence goes on from JAYVRF010000064.1 coordinate 26,619, forward strand.
CGCCACGGTTTCAATACAAAATCATTTGCCCCTTCTTTCACCGAACGCACCGCCAAATCAATATCTCCGTACGCTGTGATCATAATCACGGCAACCGTTTTGTTAATTTCCCTGATTTTACGAAGCCAAAAAATGCCCTCATTCCCAGTGTTTAAGGAACTTTTATAATTCATGTCCAACAAAATCAAATCAAATTGATTTTGGGTCAGAAGCGATAAAATTTTCTCAGGATTTTTCTCGGTAATAATTTCTTTCACCTCTGGACGAAGAAGCATTTTCACCGCCACCAATACGTCTTGGTCATCATCAACGGCTAATATTTTGGCATTTTTTAGGAGCATTTTCAAAGGTTTAGGAAGAATTGGTAAGGTTATATTTTCAAATATACCAAAGATGCCGTTGGAAGCCTAAAAGTTGCAGTGATTCTACGCCAACAAAGCCAAAACATCATCCTTTGAAAGTGATTTTGCAAAACTTTCCTCCGTTGTAATCAGCTCATTGGCAAGGCGTTTTTTGCTTTGTTGCAGTGCCAAAATCTTTTCTTCAACTGTATTTTTTGTGATAAATTTGTAGGTAAAAACGGTATTGACTTGCCCAATTCTGTGAGCCCTGTCCACCGCTTGAGCTTCAATGGCTGGATTCCACCAAGGGTCTAAAATGAAGACATAATCTGCCGCTGTGAGGTTCAGCCCCAATCCTCCTGCCTTCAATGAAATTAAGAAAATTTGAACATTTGAGTTATTTTGGAATAATTCTACCTGTGCCTGACGGTCGTGAGTGCTTCCGTCCAAATACGCATACGGGCGAGATTCTTTGTTTAAATATTCTCTAAAAAGATCAAGATGTTTTACAAATTGACTGAAAATCAACACTTTATGTCCTTCTTCCAAAATGGTGTCTAATTTCTGAATAACATCGTCTAATTTTCCAGAATCTCCTTCATATTCCTTATCGGTTAGTCGGGGGTGATTCGCTAATTGTCGCAATTTTGTCAAACCCTGCAATACCATGATTTGCGATTTTGAGATGCCCTCTTTTTCAATGTGATTCAGAATCATATTTCTATAATATGCCTTTGCTTCTTCGTATTCAACCTCCTGAGATTCAGTCATTTGGGCGTAATGAATTGCCTCAATTTTGGGTGGTAGTTCAGTGGCAACTTGCGACTTATGCCGTCTCAACATAAATGGTTTTATGATGGAATAGAGCCTTTTCAGCTTCGTTTCATCTGCCTTTTTTTCAATCGGAATTTGAAATTCATTCCTAAATGAATGTTGATTTCCCAAAATCCCAGGATTAATAAAGGTCATCTGAGACCATAAATCCATCGTACTATTTTCCAAAGGTGTACCAGTAAGCACCAAACGATGGCGAGAATTCAACTGCATCACGGCATTTGTAATGTTGGAAGATGGATTTTTTATTGCCTGAGATTCATCCAAAATCACGTAATTGAAACGGTAGTTTTTTAGTAAATCAACGTCAATCCTAACGATGCCATACGAAGTCAAAATGACATCGTACGGAGCAAATTTTTCGATATTTTTATCTCTATTTGTGCCTGTGTACGTAAGAATTTTAAGATTTGGGGTAAACTTTTGAGCCTCTTTTTCCCAATTATAAATCAACGAAGTGGGCATAATTAAAAGACTTGGAGAAGCCACTTTTTGCTCTTTTTGCGATGCCAATAACGTGAGGGTTTGTACCGTTTTTCCAAGCCCCATGTCATCGGCAAGGCAACCCCCAAAATTGTATTCATTCAAGAAACGCATCCAGTCGTAACCCGCCTTTTGGTAGGGTCTTAATTTACCTTTGAAGCCTTTGGGAATGTCGTAGGTTTGAATTTCCTCAAAATCACGCAGTTTCTCTAATTTCCTACTCAAAACTGCCGTCGCTAAGGAATCATTTTGCAAATCTTGCACCAGCGAAATGTGATGCTTCTTTAAGATAAATTGCTGATTATCAATATCTTGTTCAATAAAATTAAAAAGTTCAGAATATTGAGAAAACCAAATTTCTGGAATTACGGCGGTTTCTCCATTATCCAATAAAAACTCTCTTTTGCCTTGTAAAATTAGGTTTCTAATCTTCAAAAAAGGGATTTCATACTCGCCAAAAAGCACTTTTGCGTGAATATCAAACCAATCATTTCCCTCCACAATATTCACTTCAATTGTTGAATATCCCAAGAAATACTTTTTGCCGTTATCAGTCGTATTTTGTAATACTTTGAAACCCGCTTCCGACAGACTTTCGTAGTTTTTTTGCAACCACATAAAGGCTTCGGGTTTAGATAAAACAGATTTTCCGTGTTTTAATTCCAAGCCCAAATCATTCAAAGTTAAAAGTTTATGCTTCTCTTGTTTTAAATCTCGACGGACTTTGTGAAATACATATTCATTGCCCGATTTTTCCATGCTTACGTTGGCAGAGGCCGAAAAATTATCAAATGGAAAAGTGTATTTTCCGTATTGAAAAGAAAGACTTAATGTTAATTCAGCATCGTCTTTTTCACGAGTATTATTTCTTTCTGGCGAATCAAAAAGCATGGTTTGAACGGCTTTTTGTTCAGAAAAATTTAGGATTGGCACGCAGGAATAAGCCTCCGAACGAATCTCGAAACCTTTGGCATAAACATCAAACATGGTGATAATTGACGTTACAAATTTGCGATAATAATCCTCCTCAATTTTCTTGGGAATAATGATATGTTTTTTATGTAGAAATGGTCGTAACTTCTTGCCATCCACGTCCTTAGCAAAGTGATATAATTTGTTGTTGAGAATCATCCAAGCGGGTTCATCACAGACGATAAAGGCGTTTTTGTACTGAAAATCAACTTTTTCACCTTCGTATCGAATTCTCGGAAAATAGTGTGTGTTATCTTCATTTCGCATAAAATGAAAAAGCACCGTTGCTTTCTCAGGCAGTACTTCAATTTTTTGCCAAATGGGGTTGCCATCTCCGCCCATAATGTATAATTGCTTACCCAAAAGCAAGGGTAACATCTCCGCTTTTATTTTATCTACGTAGTCCGTGATAAGTTCCTGCGTAGCTTTTTCGCCTTTTTGCGAGTCGTAAACTTTCAAGAAAAAATCGGTGACAGTACGTTTTTTTGTACCGACAAATTTTTTGTAAATATTTTCTTGTTGAATAGAATCAATCAGTTTTACAATCTGCAAATCGCTTTCATCGAGCCCGTGTTTGAACTCCTTTATGTTTTTTATTGATACATTTTGATTGAGCAGAGTGAGTTCATTTTTATCGTCTAATTGTACTACAAAAGCCTCAAAAAGATAGCCTAAATACTCGTGATTGAGAATTGAGTAGATGATTTGGAAAGGTTCGGAAGTGTAAACTTTCATATTTCGAATCAATATTATTTCGTAAAATTTAAGATTGATTATTTTAAAGAGAACGGAATAAAAAATAATTCTGTTTTTTTTATTTAATCAATCCCAAATCTAAAAAAATAAAACGATAATGGCAAGAGTTAGACCGTGGTCTAATTTTCTTACTCTAATCCTCGCAATATCCCCATTTCTAAACCCCGCAGTTCAGCTAAACCTCGCAAACGTCCGATGGCGGTATAGCCAGGATTGGTTCTTTTTTCAGGATTAAGGTCGTCCAACATTTTGTGTCCGTGGTCGGGGCGGAAGGGTAGGCGGTAATCTTTTCTGCCTGATTCTATTCTATTTTTTTGTTCTAAAACTAAGGCTTTCATCACGCCGTACATATCCACATCACCGTCTAAATGATCAGCTTCGTGGAAATTTCCTTCGGCATCCCGTTTGGTGGCTCTTAAATGGATGAAATTGATTCTGTTGCCCATGCGTTCAATCATTCCGACCAAATCATTATTTGGACGTACGCCGTAACTACCCGTACAAAAACACAAGCCGTTGTTCGGACTTTCGTAGGCTTCGAGTAGCTTTTTGGCATCAGATTCTGTGCTTACCACACGGGGTAATCCCAAAATCGGATAGGGTGGGTCGTCGGGATGAATGGCTAAATTAATGCCTGCTTCTTCGGCGATTGGCGTTATTTCACGGAGAAAATCGTAGAGATTATTACGTAATTCACCGTCTCCAACGTCTTCATATCCACGCAAAACTGTTGCAAATTCTTCCACCGTAAAACTTTCTTCGCTCCCAGGCAAACCCGCAATAATATTACGAATTAGCTTGTTTTTAGCGGTTTCGGAGGACTTTATGAACCAATCTTTTGCTTTGGATAATTGAAGTTCTGTATAGTTTTCTTCGGCATTTGGTCTTTTCAAAATATGAATTTCAAAAGCCGCAAATTCCGTGGCATCAAAACGTAAAGCCGTTGAACCATCGGGAAGTGGGAAATCTAAATCTGTTCGAGTCCAGTCCAAAACGGGCATGAAATTATAGCAAACCGTATCAATGCCAGACTTCCCTAAATTCAAGAGAGAAGTCTTATAATTTTCAATAAATTGACGATAATTCCCCGATCGCTTTTTAATGTCCTCGTGTACAGGGACACTCTCAACCACCGAAAATTTCAATCCAGCGGTTTCAATTTCAATTTTTCGTTTTTGAATTTCATCAATCGTCCAAATCACGCCATTCGGCAAATGGTGCAGGGCAGTAACGATTCCCGTTGCACCCGCCTGACGTATATGAGCCAATGGCACGGGGTCTTTTGGTCCGAACCAACGGAAAGTTTGTTCTAAGGGCATTGGTTTAGTTATTTGATATTGTTTACTGGTTATTTGTTATTGAAAGTGATTTGGGCTTTTTTTTTACCTATTGTATTTACCCAATTTTTACGTTCCATAAAATATTACTTTTATAAGTAATTGATTATCAATAAATTAACTTATATTCTACTCCCCAATGACTAATAACTAATAACTAATGACTAATAACTAATGACTAATAACCAATGACTAATAACCAATAATCAATAACAAAACCCAAAAAAGCACAATTTTTGCTTTGAAAAATGTTAGATTTGAATCTTATTTATTAACCAAAACCCTAAAATTTTATTTTTCATGACACAAGAATCTGTTAAAAGTAATCAATCTGCTCTTTATACCTTAATGACCGTATGGTTTTTTTGGAGCTTTGTAGCGGCATCCAACGGAATTTTGATTCCATTATTTAAAGAAAAATTCGTCCTTTCTCAGACCCAAGCCCAATTGGTTGATTTTGCTTTTTATGCAGCTTATTTCATCGGCTCAATCCTTTATTTGGCTCTTTCACGTTTGATGGGTGGGGACATTCTCAATAGAATTGGCTATAAAAACGGTATTGTAATCGGGCTTTTAATTTCAGCATTCGGAACGTTGTTATTCTATCCTGCGGCTCAAACGGCCTCTTATCCTTTATTATTGGCAGGATTATTTATCGTTGGATTAGGCTTTTCCTTACAACAAACTGCCACTCAGCCGTTTATGATTGCCCTCGGACCTCCCGAAACTGGTGCTCAACGTATCAATTTAGGCGGTGCAGTTAATAACTTAGGCGGAACAATCGGACCCGCTTTGGTGTCGTTTGCCATCTTTGGTTCAATCTCGAAAGATGCCGCCGCCAATGCTTTAATTGAAGATGTGAAATTGCCTTATTTAATCTTAGGAGCATTATTTGCCCTAATGGCATTGTTCTTTTGGCGTTCAAAATTGCCACAAATCAAAAACGATGAGGACGTACAAGTAAGTAATGAAGTAATTGGATTACCGCTTGCTTTTTTGGCTTTGTGCGTAGGTGTTGCTGTGGCTTTCTCCATCGAAACTGCCATCATGTTTACCTTTATTTTGATGGTAATTTTAATTGTGAGTTATGTTATATATTCAACGGTAACAAAATCTGGGGCAATTGAAAATGCGAAATCTGTTTTGAGTTATCCGCAAGCCATTTTAGGTATGACTGCCATCTTCGTTTATGTGGGCGTGGAGGTGACGATTGGTTCAAATTTAGGAGAATATTTAAAGGAAACGGAAGGCTTAGATTCTTCTCAAATATCAAAATTCGTTTCCTTATTTTGGGGAAGTATGATGATTGGTCGTTGGACGGCTTCCATCAGTAATTTTAATCCTTCAGAATCGCTTAAAAAGATATTAATTGTGGTTGTTCCTTTCGTGGCTTTTTCAGTAGTTTTGATTGCTAATTCCTTGTATAGTGGCGATGTGACTGATTTATTACCCTATTCGGCTTATATTTTAGTAATGATTTTAGCCTTTTTTGCCAGTAGAGAAAAACCAGTTCGTTTGTTGCTGATTTTCACGGCTTTGGGAGCAATTATGACCATTATTGGGGTAATGACGACGGGTAAAATCGCCTTATTTGCCTTAATTTCAGGCGGTTTATTTTG
>JAYVRF010000065.1:0-9285 GCA_043756925.1 Arcicella sp.
TGTGGCAAATCCGCCTTTTTCGGCTCAATGGAGTGCCAGCCCATTGTTTACGAGCGACGACCGTTTTAGTCAATACGGCAAACTTGCCCCGAGTAGCAAAGCCGATTTTGCTTTTGTGCAGCACATGATTCACCATTTGGCAGAAAATGGCACGATGGCTCTCGTACTTCCGCACGGTGCTTTGTTTAGGGGTGGAGCAGAGCAGCATATCCGTAAATATCTGATTGAAAACCGCAATTTCTTGGATGCCGTGATTGGCTTACCCGCCAACATTTTCTACGGTACAAGTATTCCTACGTGCATTATGGTATTTAAAAAATGCCGTGAAAACCCCGAAGACGTTTTGTTTATTGATGCCAGTAATGATTTTGAGAAAATAAAAACTCAAAATGTATTACGGTTTGATGATATTGAAAAGATTATTGATACCTACCGAAACCGTACCGAAACGGAAAAATACAGTAAAAAAGCCAGTTTGGTAGAAATTGCTACCAACGATTATAACCTCAATATTCCCCGCTATGTAGATACGTTTGAAGCCGAGGAAAGCATTGATATTGATGCCATTGCCGAGCAAATAAAGGGATTGGATAATGAAATGATAACGTTAAATAACACCATTGCCAATTTTTGTAAGGAACTTAACATTTCAACACCTTTTTGAACGATGAATATGGAAAATACAAATATTATTATTTACCAAACCGAAGACGGTAATACAAAAATTGAAACTCGTTTAGAAAATGAAACCGTTTGGCTTACACAGGCTCAAATGAGCGAACTTTTCGGAAAAGCTAAATCAACCATTAGCGAACATATTAAAAATATTTTTGATGAATCTGAATTAGAGGAAGAACTAGTTGTTCGGAAATTCCGAACAACTGCCAGCGATGGAAAAAACTATGACACAGCTTTTTACAACCTTGATGTAATTATTTCGGTTGGCTATCGAGTAAAAAGTTTGCAAGGAACAAAGTTCCGCCAGTGGGCTACGGCAAGGCTCAGAGAGTACATCGTGAAGGGTTTTACAATGAACGATGACTTGCTGAAACAAGCAGGAGGAGGCAATTATTTTGAAGAATTATTGGCTCGAATACGAGATATTCGTTCTTCTGAAAAAGTGTTTTGGCGAAAAGTTCTGGATATTTATGCCACCAGTATCGACTATGACCCAAAATTGGAAATATCAATTCTTTTTTTTCAGACCATCCAAAATAAAATGCACTGGGCAGCACACGGACACACCGCAGCAGAGGTGATTTATCAGCGTGTGGATGCCCAAAAACCTAACGTGGGCTTGAAAATCATAAAAGGTACAAAACCTACAAAAGCAGAAACCGAAGTTGCTAAAAATTATCTGAATGAAAACGAACTGAATATCCTGAACCGCATGGTTACGGCATACTTGGAAGTGGCAGAGTTGCAGGCACTCAACCGCAAGCCTATGTATATGAAAGACTGGATTGCTCGTTTGGATGATTTTTTGAAAATGACGGGTAATGACATCCTCCAAAATGCAGGAACAGTAAGCCACCAGCAAGCATTAGAGAAAGCCAAAACAGAATATGAAAAATATAAAGACTTACACAAAAATGACCTCAGCCAAGCCGAGACGCATCTTATAAATCAAATTGGGCAAGTTGCTAAACAAATGAAACCCAAGAAATAACGATGGAAAAGCAAAAATTATTGGCTGTGCCATCACAGTTCATAAGGCGTTGGGTAATGGTTTTCAAGAAGTTATCTACCAAAGAGCCTTAGAAATTGAAATGAGATTGGCAGAAATCTCATTTAGTAGGGAATTTGAAATGCCAATCTTTTATAGAGAAAAACAAATAGGAACAAGAAGGGTTGATTTTTTAGTGGAAGGAATTATATCTGTAGAATTGAAGGCAACTACCAAATTAGAGGATGTACATTTTGCCCAAGCAATTAATTATTTAGAAGCCTATAACCTTGAAATAGGCTTGCTTATCAATTTTGGAGAAATTAGTTTAAACTTCAAAAGACTTACCAATAAAAAATTTAAAGCATAAACTGATTCAACTATCATTAGTATAAATTGAAACCTCACACCGTTCTAATTACGATAATAAGTAGAAACCATCTCAAAAAATCAAAAGAATCAAGAAAGTCAAGAGAATCAAAAAAATCAAAAAAGTCAAGAGGATTAAAGAAAATCATAAAATCAAATGAATCATAAAAATCACAGTTCAGACAACATACCAACATTGCGATTCCCTGAGTTTGAAGGGAATTGGGAGGTTAAGAAGTTGGGGGAAGTGGCAACTAATAGATCAGGAAAATATAATCCAGAAAAAGAAAATACATCTATAAAATGTATTGAATTAGAACATTTGGCATCTGAAACAAGTCAGTTATTGGGATGTATTGATGGTAAAAATTCAGGAAGTATCAAAAATAGATTTGACAAAGGAGATGTTCTTTTTGGGAAGTTGCGACCATATCTAAAAAAATACCTTCAAGCTCCCTTTGACGGTGTATGTTCCTCTGAAATTTGGGTATTGAAAGGAAAAGATATTTCAAATGAGTTTTTATTTAGAATTGTACAAACTGAATTATTCATTGATTTAGCAAATCAATCAAGTGGTTCTAAAATGCCAAGAGCCGATTGGAGCGTTGTAGAAAATGGATTATTCTCCTTCCCCACCCTCCCCGAACAACAAAAAATAGCCACTTTTTTAAGCTCGGTAGATGAAAAACTGCAAGCCTTAAAGAAAAAGAAAAGCCTTTTGGAAACCTATAAAAAAGGGTTGATGCAAAAGTTATTTTCGCAACAAATACGCTTTAAAGATGATGAAGGAAATGAGTTTGAGGATTGGGAGGTGAAGACTTTGGGTGAAGTTGGAGATGTAAAAATGTGCCGTAGAATTTTTAACGAAGAAACATCCCCTACAGGTGAAATACCATTTTTTAAAATTGGGTCATTTGGCAAAAAACCTGATGCGTTTATTTCAAAAGAGTTATATCTTAATTATAAAGAGAGGTTTTCATTTCCTAAAAAGGGTAACATATTAATTTCAGCAGCAGGAACAATTGGAAGGACTGTTGTATATAATGGTGAAGATGCGTATTTTCAAGATTCAAATATTGTATGGATAGACAATGATAATTCTGTCATTATAAATGAATTTTTATTCTATGTATTTCAAATAGTAAAATTTAATACAGAAGGTGGTACAATTCAAAGGCTATATAATAATATTTTAAAATCAACTATATTTTATTGTCCCTCCCTCGCCGAACAAACCAAAATCGCCAGTTTTCTAACGGCAGTTGATGAAAAACTCAATAAAGTTGATGCCCAAATTAAGCAAACGGGGCTTTGGAAGAAAGGGTTATTGCAGCGGATATTTGTGTAAATTTGTCTGAATGGCGGTTGCGGAAAGAAAAACGCTTTGATTGCTCGAAGCGTTTTTCAGAAAATCGACGCTGAATGTTTTTATAGACGAAGTCCCTCGCTCAAACGTCCTAAACGTTTCGGTTACGATACAAAAATACGATTATTTGGAATGTTATCAATTTAAGGAATAAAAATTGGAGGGAATATTTGTGTGAAGTGTTACGAAAATGTTTTAGTAAGCCTTGTACAATCACAGAAAGCATTGTAAATTTGCGTCCCGATATAAAAAATGTGTCATAGAAATAGCCAAATGATTCATTCTTTATTAATATTGTATCATATAATTATAAAAATGGTACAAATATTGATTTATCAGATGCAACAAAGTTGATGAGAAAGGTGTTATTTGAGTGTAATCATCAACACAATACAATCATAAAAAACTATAAAATCATGAACAATTTTTTTGAAGAAATGAAGGCGTATTTAGAGAATACTCCTCATTCAGAAATTGAAAAAACTTGGGCTAAATACAATATTTCAGACAACAAAGTGGGTCCAACAATGGAAGCATTTTTGAAAGAAGCCATGCTTTATCAATGTCGTTCCCAAGAGCCATATACGAGTTTACAAAACTCAACAAATACTAATCTTAGCCCGAATTATACTTCGGGTTTTTTTTTACCTAAAATTCTCAATCAATATGCAAAATGCAACTTTTTCAATCATCAATTATCAATTCGATAAAGTAGAGATTGATTTATCGAACCACAAGAGTAAAGAGTTGTCCGTTTCATTTGATACTCAAGGTGTTTACCTAAAAGAAATGGCACAGTATGAACTTATCTTTTCAGTTAAGGTAGGTCATAATGATGAAGATACTTCCTTTGCAAAAGTACAATGTAGAGGAAAATTTGCATTTGAAAATGTATCTAAATTAGAAGACATTCCAGATTTTTTTTACAGAAATAGTATAGCCATATTATTTCCTTATGTACGTGCCTACATTAGTTTGGTTACAACGCAAGCAAACGTACCAGGGATTATCTTACCAACCTACAACTTATCTAACTTGGGAGAGGAATTAATAAAAAACACCACTCAAAAATAAATCTATTTTGGCTATTAAAATAGTATATCAAACATTAGAAGATAGACAGACGGATTTAGATAAGATAGAATCTAATGGTCCCTATCCTTGTCGATGGGATAACTCATGGTTGGGCGATGGGTATTACTTTTGGGATACCTTCATCGAAAATGCTCATTGGTGGGGTGCGGAAGGGCGTAAATACAGAAATGGTTATATCATTTGTCAAGCCGAGTGCGATTTTAATGATATAGAATGTCTTGATTTACACGGAAATATGGAACACTTAAAAATGTTCAAAGATACTTACGAACTGTTTAAGAATAGAAGGCTTGTAGATAAGCAAACAACAGTAAAAATGTTTCTTGAACTTTTAAAGAACGAAAGTCAATTTTTTAAAAAATTTACAGCCGTAAGAATAAATGGAATGAAAAGTAAAAGAAATGATTCTCAATACACAATGAATCTATTTTTTGAAAACAAAAAAGACCAATATTTTGAGTTTATTCCAGCAGTCCAGATTTGTTTTTTCACGAAAACCAGCCTAAATTTAAGAAACTACAAAATAGTACATCCTGATGAATATAACGATGGTTATGTAGTATAAAACCTATGGCAAAACAATCCGAAGCAGTATTAGAGGAACAATTAATCGCTCAACTTATCAAATTGGGCTATGGTTCTATCACCATCAAAGACGAAAACGCTTTAATAGCGAATCTCAAAAACCAATTAGAGAAACACAATTGGGTGGCACTCCGTAGAATCAGTTTTACAAAGACCGAATTTGAGAGAGTTCTCAATATTCTCAACAAAGGCTCTGTTTTTGAAAAATCTAAAACCCTTCGAGAAAAACAGCACATCATCCGAGACAATGGCGATAATCTCTATTTCGAGTTTATCAACACTGATTTTTGGTGTCAGAATCAATTTCAAGTTACCAACCAAGTCAGTCAAGAAGGCAAATACAAAAACCGTTATGATGTAACCATCCTCATCAACGGTTTGCCATTAGTGCAAATAGAACTCAAACGCAAAGGTTTAGAACTCAAAGAAGCCTTTAACCAAACCAACCGTTATCAACGTCATTCCTACGGTTCTGGCAACGCTTTATTTCAATACATTCAGATATTTATCATCAGCAATGGCGTAAATACAAAATACTATTCCAACAACCGTAACCAGAGTTTCAAACAGACTTTCTACTGGACAGACGTTGAAAACAAACGGCTTACCAATGTTCTCAACGGCTTCACTGATTCGTTTTTAGAACCTTGTCATATTTCAAAAATGATATGCCAATACATTGTTCTCAACGAAGCCCACAAGATTCCGATGGTATTACGTCCGTACCAATATTATGCCGTGGAAGCCCTCATTGACCGTGTACAAAACAGTAATAAGAATGGCTACATTTGGCATACCACAGGTTCGGGCAAGACTTTAACGAGTTTCAAAGCCAGTCAAATTTTGATGAATCTGCCGCAAGTTCACAAAGTGGTTTTTGTGGTGGATAGAAAGGATTTGGACTTTCAAACCACCAAAGAATTTAATAGCTTTAGCAAAGGAAGTATTGACGGCACGGATAACACCAAAGCACTCGTAAAACAGTTTACGGACGATACCAAACTGATAGTTACCACGATTCAAAAGTTAAATACTGCCATTAGCAAACTCAAATACGAGCAAGCCATGGCAGATTTAAAAGACAAACGCATCGTTTTTATTTTCGATGAATGCCACAGAAGTCAATTTGGGGAAACCCACAACCGAATCAAAGCATTTTTTACAAACATCCAACTATTCGGGTTTACGGGTACGCCCATCTTTGCCGATAATGCCGTAAAAAATGAATTAGGAAAACGTACTACAACCGAACTCTTTGGCGAATGTCTGCACAAATACGTCATTACGGATGCCATTAAAGACGAAAATGTGTTGAAATTTTCGGTAGAATACGTTGGCAAATACAAACACAAAGACGGTAGAGAAAGCAATATTGACATTGAGGTTGAAGACATTGATACCCAAGAGTTAATGGAAGACACAACCCGTTTAAATAAAATCACGGATTACATCATTGCCAACCACAACCGTAAAACCCACAGCAAGGAGTTTACGGGAATGTTTTGCGTAGATAGCGTAAAAACGCTGATAAAATACTACGACCTTTTCAAGCAAAAGAAACAAGAAGGTAAACACAGTTTGAACGTTGCCACGATTTTTAGTTATGCCGCCAACGAAGACGATGCCGATGCCAACGGATTTATCCCCGAAGAAGTATCGGTGGTTGAAGAACCCAAAGCCCTTTATGGCTTGCAAGCCCACAGCCGAGAGAAGTTAGACGAGTTTATTGAAGATTATAATCAGCTATTTGGCACGAAATTTAGCACCAGAGATAGCGAGAGTTTTTACAATTATTACAACGATATTTCCAAGAAAGTAAAGGAGCGTAAAGTTGATATTTTGTTGGTGGTTAATATGTTCCTGACGGGTTTTGATAGTCCAAGTTTGAATACCTTGTACGTTGATAAAAACTTAAAATATCATGGTCTAATTCAAGCGTTTTCAAGAACAAACCGAATCCTCAACGAATTAAAATCACAGGGGAACATTGTATCGTTCCGTAACCTAAAAACCCGCACGGACGAAGCCATTACGTTATTTAGTAACAAAGATGCCATTGAGGTTATCATCATGAAACCCTACGAAAACTACACGGAGCAATTTGATAAAGCCTTTGATACGCTCGTGAATGTTACGCCCACCGTTGATAGTGTAAATGATTTGGTGACGGAAGATGATGAATTAGCATTTGTCAAGGCGTTTCGTGAATTGATGCGAGTAAAAAACATCCTTACTTCATTCTCTGACTTCAAATGGGAAGATTTGAACATGACGGAGCAGTTATTTCAAGATTACAAAAGTAAATATCTCGACCTGCACGATAAAGTAAAAAGCGACAACTCGAAAGAGAAAGTTTCAATTTTGGAAGACGTAGATTTTGAACTGGAATTGATACGCCGAGATGATATAAATGTAGCCTACATTATCCAACTCCTTATCACCTTAAAATCTCAAACCCAGCAAGATACGAGCAAGGCGGAGCAAGAAATTATGAATTTATTAAGCACAGAAACCACGTTGCGAAGTAAAAGAGAATTGATTGAGAAATTCATCCAAGAAAATCTGCCAGACATCACCGATACCAAGAAGATTCAACAAGAATTTGATAAATTCTGGAGTGAGCAACAGAAAAGAGCCTTTGCTGACATCGTTGCCGAAGAAAACCTATCCGCTACCAAGACCGAGAAACTCATTGAAGACTATCTTTTTGCGGAAAGAGAGCCATTGCGAGATGAGGTGATTGAACTATTTGATGGAGAAAAGCCAAGTCTATTACAACGCAAGAAATTAGGAGACAGAATTTTAAAACGTATTCTGGACTTTGTGGAGACGTTTATTAATGGAATGGCTGGGTAAATTAAAAGCCATTTGTAAAATATAAAACCTGACGATGTAAGATTCGTCAGGTTTTTTGTTTTTGACAATTAAATTCTAACCAATGAAAGTTTAGCTATTAAAGACTTAATATACTTAAACAAGCTATTAAACTCCGTTAAAAATGCCTTTTCCAAACTGTTCCAAGAAAAAGCATTTACTCATGTCTTAATCGTTCATAATTAGCCATTCATTTTGACTACTGTAACGAGCAAGTCGTAACAGTAAATTAGAAGTGTTACAACAAAAAAGCCTTCATACGTGATGTATGAAGGCTTTTTGCTCCCTCTCCTGAGGAAAATACCTCTCTGATAATCAGTTAGTTACGAAGTAGTGGTAAAACAAATGATAAAACAATTACAAAAGGGGTTTAGAATTGTTTAGAACCCTTAATGCAAACTTATCCAATGCTTTGAAATCTCTTTTTCAATTCCTCAATGCGTTCTATTAGTTCTGAGAATGATAAACTCTCTCCATAAATCATTGAGCCTTGCATGATTTCATAATCTTTTTGCCATTCGTTTATGATTTCGGAGGGTGGAATGGGGTTGATTTTTTGCGGAATATGATTATCATAATCAATGCCTCGGATGGGTGTAAATAATCTCCGATGGGCAACTATGTCTTGATAAAGTTTAGAATTTGTAAGTGCTTTTTCTGCAAATTCAGTGTCCATCAAATGCTCAATATCGTACAGATGTCGAGTCAGTCTTTCAACACGAATTTTATCAATTGGTTTCTGGAATTCTTCGTGAAGTAGAAATACTTTTTCCAAAAATGTTCTCTCAGGATTAACCGTTGGAATTAAAATAGATGAATCCGCAAAAGGTTGATCAGGATAATTTTCACCAACAAATGAACGAAACGAGCGAACTGAAAAGGGTTCTCGTAATGATCTACTACCAACTTCAATGATGACTTTGGGTCTAATATATCTCATATTATCAAAAACGCTGGGATAAAATATTTCAATAATTCTTGGGTCTTGGTCGCTATCAGTCGTTTCGGTTATGTTGATTTCTACATTAGTCAAGCCCGTTTCCTCAAATTTGGTTTTCAGCGTTGGGTAGAACTTATCGGTGATGTAAGCAAAAGAGGCTTTGCGAAGTTTTTTAATTTGTTGATTACTCAAATCACCTTCAAAACCCAAGAATTTTCTATCAAGAGCCAAGTCAATATCTTCCGAAAACCGATTAATCAACCCCCATGCTTTACTCAAAGATGTGCCACCTTTGAAAACCAAACTATCTGCACAATCCATCTCAAAAATCAGGCGTAAAGTTTGAACAACCCACCAATCTTTTTCAATGGCATCAGTAGATAATTTTAA
>JAYVRF010000066.1:0-9217 GCA_043756925.1 Arcicella sp.
TGTTCGCCACAAAGACTCAAAAAATGCTTCGTTCTTCCAGTAATAATAATTTCAGCCTTCTTTTTATTAGTAAATTTAATGGTATCACCAATCAAATAACGCCAAGCTCCAGAAACCGTGGAAATCAAAAGAGCATATTCAATACCTTCCTCAATTTCATCAATCATTAAGGTCTGAGGTTTCTCTATCATCACACCATCATCATCAAAATTATCATCTGTAAATGGGATAAATTCAAAGAAAATTCCATTATTTAACACCAAAGACATATCCGTATTTGGGGCAGTCTGAAAAGCCATGAAGCCTTCTGAAGCCAAGTAAGTTTCTATATACGTAATGGGGCGACCCAATAACTTCTCAAAACCTTGTTTATACGGTTCAAAACTTACACCACCATGACAAAATATTTCAAGATTGGGCCAAATTTCATGAATATTTTTAACGTTGTATTCTTTAATTATTTTCTCCATCAGAATCTGAATCCATGCAGGTACGCCCGCAATAAATCCAATATCCCAATCTTTTGCACTTTTAGTAATTTTATCTAATTTCTCCGCCCAATCTTTTGTTTCAGCAATTTTTTTTCCTGGTTTATAAAATCTTTCAAACCAAAAAGGGATTTTACCTGCCGTTATTCCACTCAAATCTCCCTCAAAATAATCGCCCATATCCTGCAATTTTGTACTACCACCTAACATCAAATATCCTTTTTCAAACAAAGTTGGCGGTAAATTTTTATATTCAGAAAGTGCCAAAATTTGACGGATACCAGTTCTGTGAATCGCTTTTACCATATCCTTCGTTACGGGTATATGCTTCGAGGCAGATTCGGACGTACCAGAACTTAATGCAAAATACTTAATTGAGCCAACCCAAGACACGTTTTTCTCGCCTTCTAAGGTCTTGTGCCACCATTCTTGATACATTTTATTGTAGTCATAAACAGGAACAAGTTTTTTGTATTTTGTGTAAAATTCTTTATCATTCGAGAACAAAGCGGCATTCATAATTTCCTCAAAACTAAACTTTTCGCCAAACTGCGTAAATCTCCCTTTGTTTAACAATTTCACCAAAGTTTTGCGTTGGAGTTTTGCCAAATTGGTCTTCGGACGTTTCATGAGTCCTGAAAGTCTAATGCCTCTTTTTAATATATTTCCTACAATTGCTATTGCCATTTTTATTAAGTAACACGAAATTTCTCTCCGTAATTTTCATACCGCATTCACGAAGTAAAACTCCATAATACATTTTAAAACCAAGATTCTAAGGTCTTAACTGCCTGATAATCAGTTAAATCAAACTTTGCCGGAACAATCGAAATATAATTTTCTTTTAAAGCATCCTCATCCGTTCCTCCGCCCGAATCCTCATTTTGCAAGAATCCATCCATCCAATAATATGGTCTTCCGTATGGGTCTTTTCTTTCTTCAAATGTTTCTTTGAAAACGGCATCGGTCTGGCGGCATATCTTGATTCCTTTGATTGGTTCTTCGGATATTTTGGGAAAATTAACGTTCAAAGCTACTCCTTTGGGAAGCCCATTTTCAAGCACTTTAAGAGATATTTTTTTGATATATTCTTTGGTATGAGAGAAATCAGCATCCGTTGAAAAATCCCCTAATGAAAAGCCGATTGCGGGAATCCCTTCGATTGCCGCTTCAATTGCTGCCGACATTGTTCCACTGTAAATGACTGATATTGAGGAGTTTGAGCCGTGATTAATCCCTGAAACAACTAAATCTATCTTGCGACCTTTCAATAAAAAATGTTTGCCGAATTTTACACAATCAGCAGGTGTTCCGCTGCATTTATAGGCTTCAACGTTGGGAAGATAATTTTTAACTTTATTCACCCGTAGAGGGCGATCGAGAGTGATAGCGTGTCCCATGCCCGACTGGTGCGTATCGGGTGCAACAACTATACATTCGCCAATTTCTGACATTACTTCTGCTAATACTCTGATGCCCTTAGCGGCAATAGAATCATCGTTTGCAATTAAAATTAAAGGTTTTTGCATTATTAAATTTATAAATTAAGGGTTTCGTTTGAAACAGAAATCAAATATAGGTAGTTTTGCCTCTGAGACCAATTCACTCGCTACTAATATGTTAAAAATTATTGGGAAATTAATCCTCAAAATTGCAGGTTATAAAATTATTGATACTACTCCAAAAGGAGTTCAGAATTATCAAAAAGCGGTCATGATTGCCGCTCCACACACTTCTAATTGGGATTATGTCTATACAATGTCAGCACTTTATGCCCTTGATGTACCCATTAAATACCTTGGAAAAGCCTCTCTATTCAAATTTCCGCTTGGGATTTTAATTAAAAAATTAGGTGGGATTCCAGTCCGAAGGGATCAAAAAAGCAATATGGTCAATGACATGGCAAAAATGATTGTGGAAGCAAATGACCAAATGATTTTAATTATTCCAGCCGAAGGAACACGCTCGTATTCAAAAGAATGGAAATCGGGATTTTATCACATTGCAAACACTGCACACGTGCCAATTATTTTAGGTTTTTTAGACTATAGCAAGAAAGAAGTTGGATTTATAGATGAATTTAATCCAACGGGAGACTATGAAAAAGATTTGATAAGTATTCAGAAAAGATATGTCGGAATCACTCCAAAACATCCAGAGTTGTATTCTTTAAAAGATGTTAAATTTGATTAAAAAGTCAATTTTTTTAAAGCACTTCTAATCAAATTATCAACCTGTATGTCAGCCTGTTGCGAAAATTCATTGGTCATTCTGTTTGCCAAAATCGCACTAATTGAAAGTACTTCATGTCCTAAAATTTTACCCATTAAATAATATCCAGCCGTTTCCATTTCCAAATTCGTTAGCGTAATTCCTTCATGAAAAAATTGATTCATTTTGTGTAAGAGTCTTTCAATTTTTGGATTATATCTTAACGTTCTGCCTTGTGGAGCATAAAACCCTGGACAAGTAACCGTTGCCCCAGTAAACCAATTATCAGGTGTATTTTGAGTAAATAATTGGAACAAATCGTTCCCCGCAGCATTGCAATAAGGCATAAATTCCAACTCAAAATCTTCTTTAATTTTTTTGACAGTTTCGTTAGGTTCTGTCTCATAAAAAAATCCTAAAGCATCTAATCCAATTCCCAATTTTGATACCACAAAACTATTTACAGGAATATTCTCCTGTAAACTTCCAGAAGTACCTAAACGAATAATATTCAAGGTTTTATGTTCTGGTTTTACTTCCGAAGTATTAAAATCAATATTAACTAAAGCATCTAATTCATTCATCAAAATCTCAACATTGTCCGTCCCAATTCCACTTGAAATTACGGATAATCTTTTACCGTTTAAGTAACCAGTATGCGTAACAAATTCCCGTTTACTGACTTGAAGTTCAATGGAATCAAAGTATTGAGAAACGAATTTTACCCGGTCAGGGTCGCCAACGGCTATAATGATGTCAGCAATATTTTCAGGATGAAGATTTAGATGATAAATCGTTCCATCTTGATTTATGATGAGGTCGGTTGGGGAGATTTTCATGTAAACTCAAAAATAAGACTTACAAGTGTTTCAATGTTTGTAAGTCAATGTAAAATCTAAAAATTAATAACAGTTTTAGTTCTTTGCCTACTTTTAAAACCAAATTGAGGTGAATAATTTTCAGTTTTTCTTAAATAAACTCCTTCTGGATTGTAAGTTCTTTTTCGTGGATGATTTTTACATACATCTGAACAAGCTCCATCCATTGCTTTTAAACAGCTTGGACAAATCGCTAAATGAGCATTGCAGGCTGGATTTGCACAATTAACCATGAAATCAGAAGTAGTTTGGCAGATATGACATTTTGAAATCACGGCAGGATTCACTGCATTAACATCTGTTGTAACTCTGTTATCAAACACATAACATTTGCCTTCAAAATCCTCGCCGCCTTGTTCTAATCCGTATTTGATAATACCGCCGTGCAATTGATAAACATTCTCAAAACCACGTTCCAACAGGTAGGCAGAGGCTTTTTCGCATTTAATTCCACCCGTACAATAGGTAATAATCTTCTTATTTTTCAGATGCTCAATCTCTTGGATATGGTCGGGTAATTCTCTCAAATTTTCCATATCAAACGTAATTGCACCCTTAAATTTCCCCACATTATGTTCATAATTCGAACGCATATCTACCAAAACCACCTCTGGATCGTTATGATACATTTCCTTAAAATCGGCGGGTTCTAAATAATTTCCAGTACGAAATCGTGGATTCACGCCCAAATCAGAATTTACAATTTCCTCTTTTACTCGCACATGAAGTTTTGCAAAAGTATGAGATTCATATTCTTCTACTTTGAAATCAAAATTTGTTCCTGTAAAAAGGGTGTCATTTTCGAGCCACACCATATACTTTTTACAGTCTTCGGTTAGTCCTGAAACCGTTCCATTAAGACCCTCAGGGGAGACGATTACTCGTCCTAATAAATTATTTTCTAAACAAAAAATGTGATGTTTTTCACGATATGCTTCCGTTTCGTGAATTGGCGTGTAATTGTAATAAAGAATTACGCTGTATGGCTTCATCTTCAACATGAGTTACAGAGTGTTTTAAGTATGATTTAACAGAAAATCTGAGCAAAGTTACAAAAAATTGGAAAGTAGTCTATTCAGAGAACCAATTTATTACTCAATAAAATACCAATATTAGAAGGAGGAGACTATTTTTCAAAAGGTAAGTTAAGTAATGATTAGTAAATAGTGATTGGTGATTTGTTCTTCAAAATTCCGAGTATCAATTAATTATATTAAGTCAAAACGTTGCTTAATTTGTTTTGATTACTTACACAGATACGAACGGATTATTAATAATTGGTGGTTTGTCGTAGTAAATTAAATTGTTTCAAAATGCTGATAATCAGTCCTTTCAAAATTAAATTAAAACCAAACTTATTTCTTCCCTAATTTTTAATGAAATTTGTATCTGGAACGTAAACAGTTTAACAATCCACTATTCAATAATTACTTAAAAATGCACATAGCCATTACTGGAAACATCGGAGCAGGAAAAACAACCTTAGCCACAAAATTAGCGGAACATTTTGGTTGGGAAGTGCTTTATGAAGCCGTTGAGGGCAATCCTTATCTCTCACCTTTTTATGATGATATGCCTCGTTGGGCGTTTCATTTGCAAATGTATTTCTTAAAAAGTCGTTACGAACAGGTTTTACAAATACAGAAATCTAACCGTAGAATCATCCAAGATCGTACAATTTATGAAGATGCCCACATTTTTGCGATGAATTTATACAAATCAGGCATCATGTCAGTCCATGATTATACGACGTATCGAGGCATTTTCGATTTGATGATGCGTTCGGTAAAAGCACCCGATTTGACGATATATTTAAAGGCAGATTTGTCAAAATTAATATCTCAAATTAAAAAGCGTGGAAGAGATTTTGAATCTAATATTTCAGAAAAATATCTGGCTGATTTAAACGAACATTACGAAGAATTTACGGGCAATTATAAGGAAGGAAAACTATTGGTTTTAGATGTAAATAACCTTGATTTTGTGAATAATCCCAAGGATTTAGCCAAAATTATTACCAAAGTTGATAAGGCTTTATTGTATGACAAACAACCTGAATTAGCGTTTGAAAATTAATCATTTTTATTTTAATTTTAAGCATAGAATAGAACTTCACGACCTTAAAATATGTTATAAATATACGAAAAGTCCCCCCAAAACTAATTGAAAGGACTTTCGTGACGATGAGGAGATTCGAACTCCTACAGGATTGCTCCCACTACCACCTCAAAGTAGCATGTCTACCAGTTTCACCACATCGCCATTTTGATGATGTAAAATTAGGTAAAAATTAATTATTAACAAGCGTTTGAGGCTTGATGAATCTGGAAAGAATCAAATTTTGTTTTAATACTCTGATAATCAATATAATTACAATAAAATAAAAAGAACAATGGCATTAGAATTTGAAGGTAGTTTAGTCAAAGTTTTGTCCGAAGTGACAGGACAAAGTAAAAACGGTGCTTGGGTAAAGCAAGAATTTGTTTTAGAAACCGAAGACCAATATCCAAAAAAAGCCTGTTTTTCGGCTTGGGGTGAGAAAGTCGCAGATTTGAAGACGTTTTCATTGGGCGAGAAATTAAGGGTAACTTTTAGTGTAGAATCACGTGAATACAATGAACGTTGGTACACAGATTTAAGAGCATTTAGAATTGATCAAGTAAGTGGTGCAGGAATATCGTCTCCTTCATCAGCACCTGCTCAAAGTCAAGCCTCAGCCTCATCAAAACAAGCTCCCCCAGTTGCTGATTTACCCTCTTTTAGTGCAGACGACCAAGACTTGCCTTTCTAAGATTTCTAATTAATAAGTGGGCGTATTTTGTATTAATTTTTTAATATGAAATATGCCCTTTTATGCCCAAAATTTTCCCTAATTGCTTTCCTTGATATTCATTTATTCTTTAACACATAAAATGGAATTTAATTTTGAAAATTTGAATGAACAGACCCGTTTGGCAATGATTTCAGAAGATAAAATTGACATTGATTGAAAAACGATTTATTACAGTAAACGCTTTACTAAATACGGTCGAATCAAGGAACCTAATAGTGGGCTTTCAGTTCGGTTGAGTTAGGGTTACAAATAAATAAAAAAAGCTCGTTGAATTAATTTCAATGAGCTTTTTTATGCTATGAATTTTTCTGTACCGTAACGGCACAAAGCCATTCTGGACGGGTCGTAACAACCTTCGCTCGTAATTCATTCAATATGGAATACAACCCAAAATAAGTACGATTAATATACAATCCATGTTGAGAACCTCTTGCTACTTTTGAGGTTTTTAATTCTTCTAAACTCTGTAATTTTTCGGCGTATTGGTAAACACTTTCAAAGTAATTATCATCCGCAAAATCGAACTCATCAACTGAAAAAGGTTTACCCAATAAGTAAATCATTTCTTTGAACAAATCCGTAAAGAAAATCGCTTCTTTTTCGTTGTCATACTTCGTAATAAACTCTAATTTTCTAAAAATTTCTGTCGTTCTTTCATTATCTAAAAGCGTATCGAAATTGAGAAGAGCAAAGTAATTATCGTAGAAAAAATCTGGAATAACTTTAATACAACCAAAATCAATTACGCCCAAAGTGCCATCTTGTCGCATTAAAAAATTACCAGGATGTGGATCTGCGTGTACTTGTTTGAGGGTGTGAATTTGGTAATCATAAAAATCCCATAGTAGTTGCCCAATGCTGTTTCTGGCTTCCTGAGAAGGATTTTTCGCTAAAAATTCATTCAAGTGTTGTCCCTGCAACCAATCCATTGTAAGGATTTTATCACAAGAATATTTTGGATAATATTTAGGAAAAAATAAACCTTTAATGTGAGAACAAGCCTCCGAAATTTCCACGGAACGATTTAATTCAAGCACATAATCCGTTTCCTCTAAAAGTTTCTCACGAACTTCTCCCATGTATCTATCCACATCTTTTTCATTCAAGCCAAACATGGCAATCGCAATTGGGCGAATCATGTTTAAATCACTCCCAATACTTTCTGAAACGCCTGGATATTGTACCTTAACTGCCAATTCTTTACCGTCTTTTGTAGCTTTATGAACCTGTCCAATTGAGGCAGCATTGGTTGCGTTTATCTCAAAAGTATCAAAAATTTCTTGGGGTGCTTTGCCAAAATATTTCTTGAAAGTTTTCACCACCAAAGGTCCTGAAAGCGGAGGGGCAGAATATTGAGACATCGCAAATTTTTCCCGATAAGCCCGTGGAAGCATTCCTTTATCCATGCTCAACATTTGGGTCACTTTGAGGGCAGAACCCTTCATTTCGCTCAAAGATGAGTAAATATCAGCGGCGTTATCTTGATGTAATTGTTCCTTGGTGGTTTCGGAATCAATTATTTTTTTGACATTATATTTTAAATAATTTCCACCAATTTTTACCCCAGTTTTAACAAACTGCATGGACCGAGCAACTTTTGAGGTTGGAATTGAATTTTGTTCTCTCATATAATTAGTTGTTGAAGTTTCAATTGTTGAATTGTTGAATTACTTTTCTGCAACAATTCAAACATTGACAATCATTTTTTTACCTATTCTGGTACATAAATTTGGCAAAATCTAAAACGGTATCAAGGGCTGATGAAGCAATTAAGTCAAATGAAGTATTGACCGATTTTTCAATCATGGCATCTGTTTGTTCAAAACCTTTTGATTTGTCTTTTACCCAAAAATCTAAGACCATCAAAAATTGTAGCCAAAAAGCATCAGGATAGCGTTCGTCAATGAATTTACGAGGCTGGACTTCTTTACTTTCCTTGCCTTCCATAATTAAATCCCGAGCGTATTCTTTGAAAGCTATTTTTAGATCCGTCATAAAAACGGGGGTTTTCATTCGTCTTTTGTCAATTAAACGCCAAGTTTGAGAGGCATAGCTCCTGTTGTTTTTAAGTAATTCTATCCATGTGTAATAGAAAGACAACAATTTTTCCCGAACACTATACGTAGCATAAACTGAATCAGCTTCAATTTTGCCAATCGTTTCTCTGAAAAAACCTAACCAAATATCACTTTCCAAAAGTTCAAAAGAGTTGTAATAATCATAAAATTCAATTTCTTTCAACTTTAATTTCTTCATAAATGAAAAAACTGAGGCTGGAGCATTTCCATTTTCGAGGTAATACTCAATGTATGCTTGCTTTAATTTATCTACTTTTTCCATGATTTAATGTGAGCATTGATTATACATTTATAACACATCCAACAAAAACATTGTTTCCTTTTTGAGGATTAAATAAGGTTTTATAACAAAAAACTACCTCTCTATAGTTGAGAAGTAGTTTTTGAGAAATTTATTGTAATATTAACTCATTTGTTTACAATGATTCTTTGAGAAGAAGTTTCATTGCCAGCAGTCACTCTCAGTATGTAAGTGCCAATTCGTAATTTTTCAGCTTTGAAAGCATAAATATTGCTTCTCTGACTTTCATAAATATCTTCATATACAAGAATTCCTCTCATGTCATAAACACTCATGTTGATATTTTTTTCACCTTTAAATAATACTTTCAACTTTGAGAATATTGTAACAGGATTTGTCTCAATGATAACCGTAAGATTTTCTTTTTCTTCCAAAGGCTCTAAATTTCGCAATAATCTTTGTCTCCTTAAACTTTTCTGTAGAGCGGT
>JAYVRF010000067.1:0-9186 GCA_043756925.1 Arcicella sp.
AACTCGTGTTTATAAATTGATTTGGCTTCTTTTTCCAAAAACTGCTTGAGTGTATATCGTCGTACAAAACGACTCAATTTAAGCGGTGGGATAAATTCTTGGGCTTGTACAGTCATAACTTTATCATTTATACGCAAATATAAAAAATATTAAACAAAAAACTCCCCAAGAATCAAAATTCAAGGGGAGTTTTTTATACCTAAAATGAATCAGAATTACATCATTCCGCCCATTCCGCCGCCACCGTGTGAGTGACCTGCTTCTGCTGGTGCTGGTTTGTCTGCAATCACACATTCTGTTGTTAATAACAATCCTGCGATTGATGCTGCATTTTCCAAAGCCAAACGAGTTACTTTCGTAGGGTCAATAATACCTGCTTCAATCATATTTTCGTATTTATCCTCACGAGCGTTATATCCGAAGTCATCTTTTCCCGCTTTCACAGCATTCACCACTACTGAACCTTCACCACCTGCGTTTGCTACGATTGTTCTCAACGGAGACTCAATGGCTTGACGGATAATGTTGATACCAGTTGTTTGATCTTCGTTTTCACCTTGTAGATCTTCCAAAGCCGTTATTGCACGAATAAATGCAACACCACCACCTGCAACGATTCCTTCTTCAACGGCTGCACGAGTAGCGTGAAGTGCATCATCGACACGGTCTTTTTTCTCCTTCATTTCAATTTCTGTTGCTGCTCCGATGTAAAGGATTGCTACACCACCAGCTAATTTAGCCAAACGCTCTTGCAATTTCTCACGGTCATAATCAGAAGTTGTATTCTCTATTTGTGATTTAATTTGGTTTACACGAGCCGTAATACCATCTTTCTCACCATCACCATTTACAATGGTTGTATTATCTTTATCAATAATGATTTTTTCAGCTTGTCCCAAATATTCAATCGTTGCGTTTTCTAATTTAAAACCACGATCTTCTGAAATTACTGTACCACCCGTTAATACTGCGATGTCTTCCAACATTGCCTTACGACGATCACCAAAACCTGGGGCTTTCACGGCAGAAACTTTCAAAGCTCCACGAATTTTATTTACCACCAAAGTAGCCAATGCTTCACCATCAACATCTTCTGCGATAATTAACAACGGGCGACCTGTTTGAGCAACAACTTCCAAAACTGGCAATAATTCTTTCATTGAAGATACTTTCTTCTCTGAAATCAAGATGAATGGACGCTCCAGTTCAACTTCCATTTTCTCAGTATTCGTTACGAAATAAGGAGATAAATATCCACGGTCAAACTGCATACCTTCCACGGTTTTAACTTCCGTTTCCGTTCCACGAGCTTCTTCAACCGTAATTACACCTTCACGACCCACTTTCTCCATTGCATCCGCAATCATTTTTCCGATTGTTAAATCAGAGTTTGCAGAAATTGTGGCAACTTGGGCAATTTGTTGAGATGTTTCAATGGCTTTCGACTGTGATTTCAAAGAAGCCACAACTGTTAAAACAGCTTTGTCAATTCCACGTTTCAAATCCATTGGGTTTGCACCAGCCGCAACATTTTTAGAACCGATTGTGTAGATTGCCTGAGCCAAAACAGTTGCCGTTGTTGTTCCGTCACCCGCTTGGTCAGCCGTTTTTGAAGCTACTTCTTTCACCAATTGAGCACCCATGTTCTCAACTGGATCTTCCAATTCAATTTCTTTTGCTACCGAAACACCATCTTTCGTAATTGTTGGTGAACCGAATTTTTTATCAATAATTACGTTACGTCCTTTTGGTCCTAACGTTACTTTCACTGCGTTTGCTAAGGTGTCAACACCTTTTTTTAGTTTGTCACGTGCATCCGTGTCAAAAAATAATTCTTTTGCCATTGTTTTGGTTATTGGTAATTAGTTATTCATTTGCGTAACCAATTACTGTTTAAAATTAAGTTTATGAAGATTCAAAGTTTACAGTTATCGTTTCAGTCCTTACAGATTACAACAATTAACTAATTACAATATTGCGAAAATATCGCTTTCACGCATAATCAAGTAATCTTTTCCTTCTACTGCGATTTCAGTTCCAGAATATTTACCGTATAAAACAGTATCACCAACGGCAACCGTCATTGGCTCATCTTTTTTGCCAGCACCTACTGCAATTACAATTCCTCTCTGAGGTTTTTCTTTGGCATTATCTGGAATATAAATTCCGAATGATGTTTTCTCTTCTGCGGCTGCTGGTTCAACCAGAACTCTGTCAGCCAAAGGCTTAATACTTACTGTTGACATTGATTTGCTATTTATTTTTAAATGTTTATTTAGGTTTGTGTGTAATTGTTAGGGGCGACCGTCGCTCAGTTGGCATTTAGGATTTATTAATAAAGTTATTGAAATTCCCGATACCAGTCCCTGACAACTACACAGCAAAATTCGTCATATTTTGTGCCATTGCCTAAAATTCTGCAAAATTGTCAGTTTTGCTGACAGATTATGAATTAATTAATAAGGCAAAACAGAATTTGACATACTTAATTTTTGAAATTAGACAAAAAAAGGAGTGCCGATCAAAGCACTCCTTTCAATCTAAATACTAAAATTATTTCTTCGCAGGGGCTGGTGTTGCAGGTGCGGTTGGATTTGGTGCTGGTGCCGTAGGATTTGGTGCTGGCGTAGTAGATGCAGGAATCCCCGCTTTGTTCTTTGCCGCTTCCACGTTCTGCGATTCAATACCAGTGCTCATTTCAGTTGGCGTGATAAATTTTGTTGCTAAAACTAACAACGCAATGGTGATTGCTCCACCCCAAGTAATTTGCTCTAAAAGGTCGCCTGTGCGCTGCACACCAAACATTTGACTTGCACCAGCCGTCCCAAATTCACCTGAAAGACCACCACCTTTTGGATTCTGAATTAATACTACAAAAACTAATAACACTGCGATAATGCAAATAACCACGATAATTGCTCCGAACATTTTGTTTATTTTTTAATTAATTTAATGATTTTGACGAGTTGAAAAGTTATAAAGTTGAATAGCTAAAAAGTTGAGATGCTGAAAGTTTAACTTTATAACTGTTCAACTTCTTAACAAACGCAACTTATCTCAATTCAAGAATTTTGAGTGCAAAGTACGCCTTTTTTTCTGGAAATTTCAAAATTAATTTCTCATAAACCTCAATTGCTTTGTCTCTACGCCCTTGCATGGTCAAAATTTTGGCGTAACTTTCCGTTACAATTCCTTTTTCTAATTTGGCACTTCCAACCGATAAATCCTCTTGTTTTCCCATAGCTTCCAACTGACTTTTGGTTGTTCTGATGAGCCCAGGGTCTTTCATTAGGAAGCTGTCAATGATTGAATTTTGTAATTGTTTTCTTTGTACAATATCATCCAATAATATATCCTCAACGGCTGATGAATTGGTGAGCATATCCAGGTTAGAAATCATTTCAGTTTGCTCTGTGATGTCCTCCTCTGGTGAATTAACAGATTGACTTACAGGTTCTTTCGCAAATTTATACAAATATTCAGAATCAAATTTTGGTTGGTTCGTTGAACTTATCTCGTTCTTGAAACTTCCATTTATCAATTTACGTAGAGCATTTCTACTAAGGGAATAGGCAGAAGCATGACGAATTTTCTCGAAAGCCAATTCTTCCGCATGATGTATGTGATAGCCTTTTGCCAGTAAGATATGTCCCAATTGGCAGTAAGGATATTGTTTAGTAATCACTTCAACAGTTCTCACATCCGACATTGAAAAATTGGCTGGATGGGCAACAAGATATGAAAATACTTCTTTATTCATAGTTTTGAATGGGTAAATGATTGAGAGGATATTTTGTCTGAATTTGGATTCGTCAGATTGCTTGGATTTAAGAATCATGCAAAAAATAATCTAATTAATCCAACGAATCCAAATGTAGACAATAACCTACCATTCCCCCGCAGTTTTGTTAAAAATATCTAACACAATTTGGTCTAAAATCTTGGGTACTAATTCGCCTTGAACGGCGGTTATAGTTTGGGTTTGGGCAAAATCTTGATAGAAAGAAAACTCTTGATCATAACTTTTTTCATCGTTCTTGGCATTCGTAAATTTTACCGAAATAGTTATCGTCAAGCGGTTCAAACCACCTTTATCATCAGATGAAGCCGCTTTTGGTTCAACCGTAAAACCAGTAATTGCCCCTTCAAACATCAAATCTGGATTGATATTGGCTGTTTTTAAGGACGTATTTCGTTGAAAATATTCCTTTAATTTTTCATTAAACTGTAAACTCAAATTTGGTGGTCCCCCTGCCGTTTGAAATTGAAAATTTTGAATCTGAATTGTCTTTAAATTAGGGTCAAGACTTGCTCCTCGGAAGGTGTAACATGAAATCAGAGAACAGTTAACAGTAAACAGTAAACAGTAAACAGTAAATATTCTCAATTTAAAAAATGTAATTTTTACTCTATTCAGCATTATTTGATTACTGATTACTGATAACTTATTACTAATAACTGAACTATTCTTCCTCAATATCATACTGTTTAATTTTTCGGTAAAGGGTTCTTTCTGAAATTCCCAAGTCTTGTGCGGCATATTTCCGTTTGTTTTTATTTTTCTGTAAAGCCTTGATAATCATACCTTTCTCTTGTTTTTCGAGAGAAAAAGATACTTCTTCCGCTTCGTGAGTAACGTCTATAAAACCATTTTTATTCTCTTGATTTTCACCATTGTAATTAATAATTGTTAATTCTGGACTGGGTTGATTATGATGTCCATTTAACATTCTGGCAGGATTAGTTTCGGGTTGATGCGAATTTGGCTGATACTGAAAGGCTCTTTCTGATTCCAAATTCTGGAATAAGCCTTCATTTCCTTTCAACATTTCAGGACTGACTTCTCCGTTTTTTAATACTTCCAAAAACATTTTTTTTAACTCCGTAACATCTTTTCGCATATCGAAAAGAATCTTGTACAGTAATTCTCTTTCAGAAAAATTATCGGCTGCTTTATCTTCTATATTTCGCCGAATCAAGCTACTGCTAATGGATTGTCCATTATTCATCTGCAAATAATGAGTCAATTTATTAGCATCAATAATTCTCTCATCCACCTCTAAAATTGAAATTTGTTCTGCCAAATTTTTCAATTGACGAATGTTTCCAGGAAACCGTTGAGACAATAAAATTTGCTGTGCATCGGGTGTTAATTGAATCGGTTTGATGCGATACCTTTCGGCAAAATCAGTCGTAAATTTTCTAAATAAAAGTTCAATATCCATGCCTCTATCCCTAAGCGGAGGCACAAAAATAGGAACGGTATTTAATCGGTAATATAAATCTTCTCTAAACTTTCCACGTTCAACGGCAGTTATTAAATTGATGTTGGTTGCTGCCACTACTCGCACGTTTGTTTTCTGAACTTTTGACGAACCCACACGGATAAATTCACCGTTTTCGAGTACTCGTAACAAGCGTGCTTGCGTTCCAAGGGGCATTTCAGCAATTTCATCCAAGAAAATTGTCCCCCCGTCGGTTACTTCAAAATAGCCTTTTCGGGCATCAATTGCTCCTGTAAAAGCCCCTTTTTCATGTCCAAACAACTCAGAATCAATTGTTCCTTCTGGGATTGCACCACAGTTTACGGCAATAAATTGACCATGTTTTCGGGCGGAAAGATTATGAATTATTTTGGAAAACGACTCCTTGCCCGAACCACTCTCTCCCGTGATAAGAACGGTCATGTCAGTTGGGGCAACTTGTCCAGCTACTTCAATGGCATGATTCAGATTTGGAGAGTTACCAATGATTCCAAAACGGGCTTTTATGGATTGTAATTCTTGAATTTGCATAGGTTTTAGAATATTACAGGTTCTCCCTTTAAGGTTGCCGATGAACAAGAAACAATTTTCACCATTACATAATCTCCTTTGCGGAACGCCGCACCGTTATAATTTTCTTTCGGAAAAATCACCTTTTTATTTTGGTCATTTCGTCCTTGTAAAAAGTCTTCTGAACGTTTTGAAAAACCTTCTACTAACACTTTATGAGTTTCTCCAATGTGGCGATTGTTACGAGCTAAGGATAATTTCAACTGTAAATCAATCACTTCCGCCAATCGTCTTTGCTTCACATCGGCAGGAATATCATCTGCATATTTCTTGGCGGCGGGCGTGCCTGGGCGTTCTGAATAGGAAAACATATAGCCGTAATCATATTTTACGTACTCCATCAATGAAAGTGTTTCTTGATGGTCTTGTTCCGTTTCCGTACAAAATCCAATAATCATATCTTGCGAAATCCCACAATCTTCACCCAAAATATTTCGGATGGAATCAATTCGATTAATGTACCATTCACGGTCATAAGTACGATTCATCATTTTCAGAATACGACTACTGCCACTTTGGGCGGGCAAATGAACATAATTGCAAATATTTTCGTATTTTCTGATGGCATAAAGAACTTCATCAGAAATATCTTTTGGGTGCGAAGTTGAGAAACGAACTCTCAAATCTGGATTAATAAGTGCCACCCTTTCAAGGAGTTGAGCGAAATTCACTTTCTCCAGACCATTTTCTGATGCCCATTTATAAGAATCCACATTCTGCCCTAAAAGCGTTACTTCTTTATAACCATTATCCAATAAATCTTGACATTCTTTGAGAATTGAATAGACATCACGAGAACGTTCACGACCACGGGTGAAAGGCACTACGCAGAATGAACACATATTATCGCAGCCTCGCATGATGGACACGAAGGCAGTTACGCCATTGGAATTCAAACGGACGGGGGAAATATCAGCGTAAGTTTCCTCTTTTGAAAGGAAAACATTGATGGCTTTGTGTCCGTCTTCGGCTTCGCTTAGGAGGTTTGGGAGGTCTCGGTAAGAGTCTGGTCCAGCCACAACGTCTACGATTTTTTCTTCTTCCAAAAATTTCGTTTTCAAGCGTTCAGCCATGCAACCTAACACGCCCACGACTAAATCAGGGCGTTTTTTCTTTAAATAACCAAAATTATTCAAACGATTTCTGACCTTTTGTTCAGCATTATCTCGGATGGCACAAGTATTCAACAGAATTACGTCGGCGTTTTCAAAATCGGCAGTAGTTGCATATCCACCTTCTTGCAGAATTGAGGTAACTATCTCAGAATCGGAGAAATTCATTTGACAACCGTAACTTTCAATGTATAATTTTCTTTTGCCCGTAATATTATTCTCCTCTACTGACGTGCGGGGCAATTCTAAGGCTTCTTTATCTGTTTCTGTAAGTATTTCTAAATCTCTCATGATTGTGTAAACATCGTAAATTATTAGGCAAATTTACGAAAAAATATGACAGAATGGCAGATTTATTTTAAAAAGTATAGAATGAATTAGGGGAAACAGTGGGCATAAACCTCTACTAAGTTTGGAAAACATTGCCCAATTTAAGCTGATTTGACCATTTTGTCGTGTGGTACAAATTTTTGCAATTTGATATAAAACAAAACATTTCTATAAAAACCCCGAAACATGATTTTACAGTTAGACCCTGCTATTTTAGTGGATACGCCAATTGGAATTGGACACGCACTATTCGTAATTGATTATGGAATGCACCAAAACACTTGTTGGGTGGTGGCAATTCAAGAAACAGGTATTATCAAACATTTTGATTGTAATGATGTAATCTTGTGTACAAATTATACTTACGGAATGAATATGTCGCACAACGGTTTTAAGCACCCAAAATCGAAAATTAACAATGATTCTTCAACAGCCGAAATGGTAAAATAAGGAAATAACTGAGAAGAATTGGGTAATTTTAAAATGGATACCCAATGCCAAAATTGAAAACTAATGGATTGCCATTTGCTTTAATATCTCCCTTAAAATTCTCTTTATCTTTAAACAAAACCCAACGATTTCCTTCCATTTGCGAAGGGTCAATTACTTTCACCGCTCCGTCAAAACGTATTACAAAAAACGATAAATCTATTCTTAATCCAAAACCAGTCCCAACGGCAATTTCTTTGTAAAAACGATTAAATTGAAAATCACTGCCCGCTGCACCTTCTGTATTTTGTCCTTGAAAACGCCACACATTGCCCGCATCCACAAAAAATGCTCCGTTCAAATTGTAATCTCCCGAAAATTTTAAAATCTTGAAACGATATTCAGCACTTGTCTCTAAGATAATACTGCCAGGTTTATCCAAAAGTTGGGAAGTGGAATCTGAACCTGGCCCCAACGTTCTTGGTCGCCACGCACGAAGGCTACTGGGACCACCCACAAAAAAGTTTTTTTCGTAAGGTAAGTTTCTATCGCTCCCGTAAGAATAGGCAAATCCAGCATTGATTTTATAAGCAAAACTTGATTTTTTTCTTAAACCAACACCAATATATTGCCTAAAATCAGCATTAACTCTTACGAATTTGAAAAATTGCAAACTGTCAAACAGGCTCGATATGAAGCCTATTCGCCCTTTCGGAAGGAAATTCAAGGTTGTTCCGCCTGATTCGACCAACATTCTAAAATATTTTCCTCGTACGATTTGTCCGTAAGGGTCATCCGTATAAGTGTAAGAAGCATTAATGGTTGAAACGAAAGATTTATTAAAACTTTGCCCTAAATTATTACCTACCGAACTTAATTCTTTAAGATAATTCACAAATTCAAGTGTTTGATTGGTGGTGAAAATTAAGTTTAAATCTACCAAAGAAACTTGCCAAAATTGTTTTGGATTGGGTCGCCAGAGATAAGAACCGTTGATTTTGAAATTCAATCGGCTATATTCCTGACGGTCAGTGAATTGAACGCCAACGCCCAAGCGAGTTTGAGGGGTAAAGGCATTTAAGCGTTGAGCAATGAAATTTGGGGCTAAAATCTTCGGAATTATTAACGAACTATTCAAAGCCAATTCCAAATTTCGACTTATTGAACCCGTATTAAAAAAGCCCGTTTGAGCCTCATAACCAAATCTTAAATTGTTTTCCAATGAACTCGCACTACCACCGATATTACGAATTTTAAACGTTGTGGTGAAAAACGGACCAAAAACTGATTGAAAAACACTACCGCCCGTTTCAGCCGTGAACTGATATTTATCCAAGGGTTTTGAATAAATGGTAGCATCCAAAAGTCCACGGGTTGTATCAAAATTTATTCTGGTAAACTGAAATTGGTCGAGTCCATAAAGGTTTTTCTCCGTTTGAAGTCTATTTTTTAACCGGTACAAATCATTTGGGCGAACATCA
>JAYVRF010000068.1:0-32527 GCA_043756925.1 Arcicella sp.
TCTTAGATTATTTCCCAAATTCTTTAAGAAAAGAGGCAGAATTTTTTTTCAACAAAGTTGGTAAGATATTGAAAATCAATGAGATAATTCCAGAAAATAACCTTCGTGGGGTTTTTGTTTTGGAAGGAGAAAAAGGAAATATTGAAGTAAGTTTCACGCTTTCTCCGGAAAATCCTGCTTTGATTCAGGAGTATAATATTCGGGAAATAAGTAAACGAAATTAGCCCGCAACGGAGTTGGGATTAAACGGATTTAATAAAAAAATCCATGTAAATCTGTCAAATCTCAATTCCATTGTGGGGACAATCTGTGGTCTAATTTGTAGGTCTAAAATTAACAAATCCCCAAAGCCTTCCGTATCCGTAAAATCGCCTCCTCAAAAACCGAAACTTCTGCACAAAGAGACGTTCTGATATAGCCATCGCCAGCCGTTCCAAAAATACCTCCTGGCGTGATGAAAACCGCTGATTTCTCTAAAATTTCATCCGATAATTCGTAACCTGTTTTGTATTTCGTAGGAATTTTTGCCCAAACAAACATTCCCGTCTGATTTTTATCATATTGACAATCAAGTAATTGCATTATTTCAAAAACTTTTTGCTGACGAATTTTGTAGGTTTTATTCAATGCTGAAAACCAAGATTTATCATTTTGTAAAGCCACAACCGCTGCCATTTGTAAAGGCAAAAACATCCCTGAATCCATGTTAGATTTGAACCTTAAAACAGGACTCATAAACGCTGATTTTCCCGCCAACATTCCCATTCGCCAACCTGCCATATTATGTGATTTTGATAACGAATTTAATTCCATTGCCACTTCTTTCATGCCTTCCACTGATAAAATACTTTGTGGATCATCGTTCAAAATAAAACTGTACGGATTGTCATTTACGATTAAAATATTATGAGTCAAGGCAAAGTCCCTGAGTTCCTCAAAAAAGCCTTTCGTTGCCTTTGCACCCGTTGGCATGTGCGGATAATTTACCCACATCAACTTTACTTTTGAGAGGTCTTTTTTCGCTAATTCCTTTAAATCGGGTAACCAATTATTTCCTTCCGAAAGGTCATATTCAACTACCGTTGCACCCGTCAAAAGAGAAGCAGCACGGTAAGTTGGATAGCCTGGATTTGGTACTAAGACTTCAACTCCTGCTTCTAAATATGCCATTGAAATATGCATAATTCCCTCTTTTGAACCAATCAGAGGTAATATTTCATTGGCTGGGTTGAGTTCAACGCCATACGCATTTTGATAAAAATTTGCCATCGCCTCCCGCAAGGCAAGGATTCCTACGTAACTTTGATAAGCATGATTTTTAGGATTTTGAGCAGTCGAAGCCAATGCCTCAATCGTTTGGGCAGACGGTGGAAGGTCGGGGCTACCGATGCCCAAATTCAAGACATCAATGCCAGAATTTTTCATTTCGGCAATTTGTTTTAACTTGGTCGAAAAGTAATATTCTTGCACCAAGTTCATGCGGGAAGCGGGGGTTATTGTCATTTTTTAGATAGTAGGTATGAAGTTGTAGGTATGAGGTTGTAGGTATGAATTATGAAATATACAATTAATGAATTTTTAGATTCGCTTTTATTCTTCATACCTCATTCCTATTACCTCATATCTTCTCATAGCTACATAAAAAAGCCAACCCTTGTCAGAGTCGGCTTGTGTATTGTTAGTTTTTTATTTCTATTGGAACACACCCGACTATCACTAACCGTAGTAGTAATAATAAGTTAAATAGGTGTTTTTTGTTAGTTTCATTTCTCAAAGATAATTTGAAATTTTGTTTTTGGCAACAAATTATAACATAGATTTCAGTCTGTATTGTTAAATGAACAGACAAAAGTCTGTGTTACTGTATTTACCTCAAAAATTTCCCCACCACATCAAACACCAAATCATTCTCAAAACCCTTACTTAGGGCGTATTTTATTAATTTTTGTTTGATCATTAATTTGTTGCTGTCTTTTATATCCTTTGATTTTTTTTCGATGATTTCTTGTAAAATAATCATATAATCATCTCCATCAATTTCGCTCATACCCGCTTTTAAACAATAATCAGAAACGCCACGCATCTTTAATTCTTGACGGATTTTAATTCTGCCCCACTTCTTTTGTCGGAATTTACTACCCGCAAAAACTCTCGCAAAATGTTCCTCGTTGAGGTAATTATTTTCGATTAAATACGTAATTATTTCCTCCGCTTCGTCACCTAAAACATCCAACTCAGATAATCTTTTACGAACTTCTTTGTGAGTACGTTCTTGATAGGCACAGAAACTGGCGGTTTTTATGAGGGCTTGTTTGTTCAAATTTAAGGATTTTGAAATTTATGAGATTGGGTGTTCAGGAATTAACTATCCAAATTTAACGCAAAATTCTAATTTTTTAATCTACCATTATCCGCAAGAATAATTTTCTACCTAAATTTAACAATTGAATACATTGATTTTTAGAAGTATTACTTTCAAAACCCTTATAAAACTATGAATGACCTTGATTTTTTGAAAAACAGTTTAAATAAATTAGCGGGCATTGACGATGATACTTTTAAACTTTCGGAGCAATATTGGCAGGTACGGGAATACAAAAAAGGAGAGTTTTATAATGATTATAAACAAGTCTGCAAACATTTAGGATTTGTGGTTGAAGGTGTTTTTAGAACTTATCAGTTGGATGCAAAATCGGGGGAGGAGAAAAACGTTTTCTTTTACACCAACAATCAAATTGTGGTATCGTATGCCAGTTTTATTCATCAAGTCCCCTGTCATTTTTATACACAATCAATGATAAACTCAAAAGTGATTTATATCCACATTGACCATCTGACAAAACTTTATCAGCAATCGCACGAGTGGGAACACCTTGGCAGATTAATTGCTGAACAAGCCTCAACTTTTGCCATTGTCAGGACTGAAAGTTTGCTCTTTCAAACACCAGAACAGCGATATTTGGATTTAGTTTCCCAACATCCAGATATTATAAATGCTATTCCTTTGTATCATATTTCTTCGTATTTAGGCATTCAAGGACCTTCATTAAGTAGAATTAGAAAAAGAATTACTGAGAAAAAATAATTTTTACGATTTTAACTTGGGTTAAAGTTTTTAATAATTATTATGACCAATTTTGTGGTACAATTAGTTAAAACGAAGTTAATAAATCAAAAACATGAAATTTACAAGACAGGCATCTGCCAATTGGAAAGGAACAGGAATGGAAGGCGTAGGAACGGTTTCTACGCAAAGTACAACCTTAGATAAAGCACAATTATCCTTCAAAACTCGTTTTGCGGATGGCGTTGGCACAAATCCAGAGGAATTAATTGGAGCGGCTCACGCAGGTTGTTTTTCAATGCAATTTAGTTTTTTATTGAACGAAGCGGGTTTTACCGCTGATAACATTGATACAAACGTCAAAGTTAATTTTGAGGACGGGACTATTACTGCCATCGAATTGGATTTAACGGCAACGATTCCAAATATTACGAATGAACAATTTCAAGAAACTGCCATGAAAGCGAAGGAAGTTTGTCCGATTTCAAAATTGTTGAAAACTGAAATAACTTTAAAGGCTAATTTGTTGTAGAATATTTTAAATCTGTTGAACCCCAAAGTCTCAATGGTTGACCTGAATGACTTTGGGGTATTTTCCTGGTTAACATTTTAGAGACATCTTTTTTTCTATAAAATTTTCAGTCCAAACAATTTGCTCATCTGTGTCAGGTACATCAAGCCCTCTAATTTTAGAAATATTTTCAAAAGATTGCTTTACTGATACGTTCTGTAAGATAGATAAAACGCTTGCGGAGATGATGGACACTCGTCCAATTCCTCCTCGACAGTGCATGAGTACTTTATTATTTTGATTTATTTTATCAATAAGATTACTCACTAACTCCTTAGTTTTTAAGAAACTATCAGGTACTTGATGGTTCTCGATTGGAAATTTTATGAAATCAAAACCTTCTTTACGGCAATCCATACGCTCGTATTCTAACCCTAATTCTTCGTTTTCCTCATCGGTTAAAAAACTTATGACGGTATTTACTTCTAACTTCTTCCAATAGTTAATTTCTTCCATTAAATCATCTCCGCCCAATGGTCGTGACATAATTCCGAGGTTTTCGTTAAGCCAGAAAATTCTTGTTTTCATTGGTAATAATTTTACTGACAAGCGGTTTCTTTTAACACTGCACTATTATTAAATGTAATTTTATTTCTATTTTTGAAAATCACTTTACCGTCTTTGTCATCAATTTCACCGTAGCCTTCAACCCACCCGCCAGCAGTATTGATAAAGACTACTTCCCTGACAGATTCAATTCCTTCTGACATAAAAGTATAGTCAGCAAACAAGGTATCTGATTTCAATTCCCCTTTTATTGTTCCTTTATTTTTGTCTTTTTCATAATAATCATACGTTAAATTTCCCGTTACTATGTTATTATCCATGATTATATTCAGTGTAATCTTACTGCTATCTTTGGTATATTGATAACAAGTTTCAGTTTGCCTTGTCTTGATTTTAGTTTTTATGGATTCTTGTTTTTTCTCACTATTGCACGAGGCAAAAATAACAAGGCTTAGAGCGATAATTGATGCGTTTTTCATTGCTTTTTTGTTGATATGTGTCATGAATTCATTATTAAATTTTTGAATAAGAAGTTACTAAATAGATTTTCTGAGCATTGCAAAATAAGCTATTATTAACTATTTCTTTCTCACCATTCGATAAACCAACGAAGGCAAAAACCGTTTTAAATATACCCCAAAAACTTCGTAAAATCCCCCGATATAAACTTCCTTTTTATGGTTCATAATTGCTTTTACGGCTTTTTTTGCAAATACTTTTGTCGTCATTCCGTTGGCTTGATTATCGTCCATTTTGCCATGTTTATTGCCTAATGAATCCAAAGCATTTACGGATATTTGGGTTAGGATGTACCCTGGGCAAATGGTTGTAACTTGAATATTATCTTGCCAAACTTCAGCCCTTAAAGAATCAAAAAAGCCGATAATTGCGTGTTTGGCAGCTCCGTAACCACCACGCAAAGGCACGCCAATTTTACCAGCAATGCTACTAATAACGACAAAATGCCCCGTTTTTCGTTCAATTAAGTGGGGGAGGAGGGCTTGTGTAAAAGCGACAATACTGAAAAAATCTAATTCCATCAAGTCACGATAAACTTGAAATTTGGTGTCCTTCACGTATGAGCGTTGTGAGATTCCAGCGTTCTGAACCACAAAATCAATTTGCCCAAAATGGTCAATAACGGCTTGAACTTTTACTGGAAAATACTCAAATTCAAGCATATCCATCGGTAAAACTAAAACATCTTTTTCGGATAAACCTGTGGCTTTTGCAACTCGCTGTAATTCAGATTCTCGCCTTGCTGAAAGCACTAATTTTGCCCCTTCTTTGGCAAATTGATGAGCAAGAGCTTCGCCAATTCCTGACGAAGCTCCTGTTATCCAAACGGTTTTATTTTTCAGATTAATCATTCGTAATTGGTCAAACTATATTGAATATAATTAGTTATTAGGTACTTAAACTGAAATGCAATTAACTGTTTAATTTGCTAATTTTAAGATAAGTTAAAACTTATTTTAAGCCAAAATCGTAAGTACGAGTTCAAACTATACAAATCAATAAATCTCATGGAAAAATTTGCATTATTAGCAAGAGTAGAAGCCAAACCTGGCAAAGAAGCTCAAGTATCCGATTTTTTAAAATCAGCCTTACCAATGGCACAAGGAGAAGCGGAAACAGTAAGATGGTACGGTTTACAAATCAACGAAAATACTTTCGGAATTTTTGATACTTTTGAAACTGAAGATGGGAGAAAAGCCCATTTGCAAGGTGAAATTGCCGCTGCCTTAATGGCAAATGCCTCAGAATTATTATCAAAAGACCCCGTAATTGAGTTTGTTGATTTATTGGCGGTTAAGTAGAAAAGATGGCACACAGAAAATGATAATATTCTATAATCTGTGTGCCAATTTTTTACTCCGAAACCCCAACCAAATTTAGCATAAACGCATATTCCCTCGCCACTTCATGGAAACGTTTGAAACGCCCTGATGCACCGCCGTGTCCTGCCTCCATGTCGCAATGAAAGAGGAGGAGATTGTTGTTGGTTTTTAAGGCTCTTAGTTTTGAAATCCATTTGGCTGGCTCAAAATATTGTACTTGTGAATCATGTAAACCAGTGGTTATCAGCATATTAGGATAATATTTCGCCGTAACATTATCAATCGGAGAATACGATTTCATGTAGTCATAATAAACTTTATCTTTGGGATTTCCCCATTCTTCCCACTCGCCCGTTGTCAGGGGAATTGTTTCATCTAACATCGTTGTTACTACATCTACAAAAGGCACGCCCGCCACGATTCCTCGGTATAAATCTGGACGCATATTTGTGATTGCTCCCATCAATAAACCGCCCGCCGAGCCTCCATTGGCAAATAATTTATCTTTTGAAGTAAATTTTTCTTTTATTAAAAACTCCGAAACATCAATAAAATCGTTAAAAGTATTCATCTTTTTCAACAACTTTCCGTCCTCATACCATTGGCGACCCATCTCTTGTCCGCCTCTGATGTGAGCAATCGCAAAAGCAAATCCACGGTTCAACAAACTTAGACGAGCCGCCGAAAAATAAGGGTCAGTTGAGTAGCCATACGAACCATAGGCGTACTGCAAAAGTGGTTGTGAACCGTCTTTTTTAAAGCCCTTTTTATAGACAATTGACACGGGAACTTTCACCCCATCACGGGCGGTGGCGAACAACCTTTCCGTGACATAATCAGTTTTGTTAAATTCACCCAAAACCTCTTGTTCTTTCATCAATTTATCTTCTTTCGTGTCCATATTGTAGTCGAAAGTTGAGCCTGGCGTTGTTAAAGAAGTATAACTAAAACGCAAAATATTCGTCTCGAAATCAGGATTTGCACTTACGCCCGCATCGTAGGCGGGTTCATCAAATTTTACATAATGCTCCTTTTTATCGGTCTGATTAATGATTCTTAAATGCAAAAGAGCCTTATTTCTTTCTTGCAAAACCAAATGATTTTTGAACACTTCCATGCCGTCTAAATACGTATCGGCACGGTGAGGAATGACCACTTTCCAATTCTTCATATCGGTAGTTTTGCCTTCTTGAACCTCCATTAATTTAAAGTTTGTGGCTCCATCGGCATTGGTTCTGATGTAGAATTTATTGCCAAAATGCTCAATATAATACTGTAAACCGTGTTTTCTTGGAAAAAACGTTACAAATTCTCCCGTTGGATTTGAAGCATCCAATAACCTAAATTCCGAAGAAATTCCATTATGGTCTGAAACTGAAATGATGTATTTCTTCGATTTTGTTCTGCCGATGCCTGTATAAAATTGTGGGTCTTTTTCGGTATAAACCAGTACATCCGTTTTTGGGTCAGTTCCCAAGACGTGGCGATAGGCTTTGGAAGCAAGTAACGTCTGTGGATCACGCACCATGTAGAAAATTGTTTTGTTGTCGGTTGCCCAAGCATACGAACCGCCTTCGGTATTTTTGATTTGGTCTTTCAAGAGTTTACCTGTTTTCAAATCTTTAAATTTGAGGGTATAATTTCTTCGACTGACTGTATCAACACCAAAAGCCATAATTTGCTCATTATCAGCAATTTCGTAGCCTCCAATATTGAAATACGTTTTGCCTTTCCCCATCGCATTGCCATCCAAAAGGATTTCTTCTTTTCCTTCCAAAGAGCCTTGTTTGCGGCAATAAACGGGATATTCGCCTCCTTCAACGTACTTTGAATAATAAAAATAATCTCCATCTTTCACAGGTACGGATTCGTCTTTTTCCTTCACTCTGCCTTTCATTTCATCGAAAAGTTTGTCTTGAAATACTTTTGTGGGAGCCATGACAGTGTCGGTGTAAGCATTTTCTGCGTTGAGATATTTGATTACTTCTGGATTTTTTGGATCGTTTAACCAGTAATAATTATCTTGACGAGTGTCTCCGTGGAGCGTCATGGGGTGCGGTTTGATAGCCGCCATTGGGGCTTTATTCACGTCTGAATTCATTAAAATAGCTTTCTTTTGTTCTTTTTGGCAAGATGCTAATAACAAAGCAACGCCAATTGTTAATGATAAGTTTTTCATTTTAATAGTTTTTATGTTGAGATAGCTGTTAGCAATTGACTCACAGTGATTATAAAATTAAACAAAAATCAAGAACATTGTTGAGATAAAAAAGTTTAAATCACAAAGCGATGCTTAGTTTTCACAAAATTTTACAAAATTCGTTTTCAAACAGATTTTTATAGAATATTTTATTATTGGCTACAACCCCAGAGGGGTGTCATGTTGGTAGAAAAATAAAAATCTACATATCGCTCCTACAAAACATTAATCCTTAGCTTTTTATTTTTCTACCAATATATCGCTATCACAGGGCTAAAACATTATCTCAATATTTAATAAAATCTTAATAAAGTATGAAATTGAGTCCTACTTTATTACTAAAAACAACAATAAAAAACATGAAAAACATCGCTTACATACTTTTAGGAATTGCAGGAATAATGCTTGCTATTTTGTTGATTTGGGGCATTATGACACTATTTTCGATGGGCATCAATGAGAAAACTTTAATCATTGTCATCTTCGGTGGAATTGCCTGTTTTGGTTTAATTGGCAGAATAATCCACGTAGCAAAAGATTCCAGAAGGTAATTCCACTAAATCATTGACATTAGTTTATTTTAAACAAAAAAGCATTGCCTAATTATTAGGCAATGCTTTTTTTGTTCTGTTTAATCAAATTATAGAGGTCGTCTGCCTTGAATAATTCTTAGAACAACAGCAATCAAAGCTATTACTAAAAGAACGTGAATGATTCCTCCTGTACTATATCCGATGAAGCCAATAGCCCAGAATATGATAAGGATAACTGCGATAATGTAAAGTAAATTTCCCATGATTTTATGAATTGTTTTAAATATTGATTCAGAAATAAGACGGATAATGATCATCCGTTAGTAATCGTTGTTTGTTTTGAAGTAAATTACTTGAAGAAAAGAAAATCCGCCACCATTGATGGCGGATTCTTATCAACACCTAACCACTATTAAAATATCGTTTTCTCTACGTCGAGAGATTAAAAAAGTCTGTATCCAATTGTTGCTTGATACCAAGCGTTTTTATATCTTGGAGTGGTTGAAGTACCATCTCCGTTGTTGTTTTGAACATCCCATTCTGCTCTTACACTTACCACAAAACTGCTCAAATGGATGTCCACATCACTCGTTAAGCCCAAAACATTCTCTCTGATATTATCACTATCAAATATTTTCTGTTGGTCAATCGTTGCTAATGCACCTGTAAAATTGTTATTCTGTTTAATTAAATAAGAATATTGAAGCTCCGCCAAAATCGTTAAATAACTGATTGTTTTAATGACAATTAAAATTGGCACATCAATATACGTAGTTGTTCTTGTTTCACTA
Source organism: Arcicella sp. (assembly GCA_043756925.1). Taxonomy (GTDB): domain Bacteria; phylum Bacteroidota; class Bacteroidia; order Cytophagales; family Spirosomataceae; genus Arcicella. Next base: position 9,508 of record JAYVRF010000068.1, read on the forward strand.
AAATTACTTCCTAAAAATGCTCCCGTTGCTTTAAAACCTTTCTCTGAATATATCACCTCGGGCTGAATTCTGATTAGTTTTCCTACGAGTAATGATTAAAATGCCCCTGTCGCTAAACCGTATTTTCCATCCGCTACAAATTGCTCTTCCTTAGAATCAAAAACGTTTGAATAATTTGATCCAACTTTTATACCGATACAAATTAATCACGTGTTTTCTGCCTTAAACTGCAACTTAATGCAAAACCAATAATGCCCGCTGATAATGATAACCTTTTTATTTTGATGTGTTTAATAATTTTAGTTGTACTCAGTAAAGAATTCTACATTTGATTAATCATGGCTTTAATTTCTTCCTTCGGCATTACCAATTTTGCTTCAAGTTTATTAAAAACTTCCTCTTTTGTTCCGCTTTCTGATGATAAGTCTTCTTCTGTTAAAGTGCTAAATTGTTGCATTAATTTGTCTTTTATGACTACCCAATTTGTTGTCACTTCATTTGAGTTTTCCATGTCTTTCACGTTAAGTTACTACTTTACAAAGGTCTTTATTGTTGGGTTGCGAAGTATTACATAATATTTGGGAAAAGTTACATTATTCCCACTTATTTCCGAAAAATCAAAATTGGTAAATCAGCGTGATAGACAAAATGATTCGTTACACTTTGCTCAAAAATCCTACTCAAAAATGATTTATCATGCACTGCAAGAGCCAATACGTCGGGCTTATAGTTTTGGATGTATGCTTCTAATCCTTCCACAACATCATCTCTTTTAATGGTTCTGACAAATACATTATCATCGTCTTTAAATTCTTCTTTCAAACCACTAATTTTTTCACTGACTTCTTGGTCTGGATTTATTTCAAATTTATCATCAATATGGATAATCTTGCAATTTGCCTCAAAAGGTTTCACAAATTCCATTAATTTTTGGGTCGCCATAATTTCATCTTCCGTTAAATCAGCTGCGTATAAAAATTTTTGTGGAAAATTCACATCTGCTTTTTCAGGAATTATCCAAACGGGACATTCGGCTTGCTTCATTACCATTTGGGCGGTTGTGCCAATCCATTTATCTAAAACATTTGAAGCCCCTTTTGTCCCCATCACAATCATATCTGCATTTACATTATTAGCAGTTTCGAGAATAGAATCTGTAACGAGTCCACAATGAATTTTATGAGAGATTCGCTGTTGTGATAAACCCGTTGATGCAATAAATTTATCGGTAAAAATCGCTAAGTTTTTTTCAGATGCCGCCTTCATTTCCGTCGTGAAATCATCAATATTATAAGGAACCTGATATTCAGTAATGATTGGAACGGAATAAATGTTCAGCAATACCACATTAGCATCGAATTTATCGGCTAACATTCCTGCGTAATTAGAGGTATGAAGAGCATTTTCACTAAAATCAGTTGGGAAAAGGATAGTTTTCATGGTTTTCATTTGGGTTAAAAAGATTGCAATATTAACTGCTAAAAATACTGTGCCAGTAATAATAGAAAAGCCGATTCTTTTTGAAGGAATCGGCTTTTCTATTATTAAAAATTCTAATTTTCTACGATTTATACGGTAGCACAGGTTTCTAACCTGTTAGTAGATTCTGGTTGAAAGGTTAGGAAACCTGTCAAACAATCAGTTTCGTATGAACCGTGATTGCGTTGGATCTTTTAAACTATGAACGGACCTGCAATCGCTAAAACTTGTGCTTTTGTCAATGGCTCATCGAATGCCTCACTAACGGCTGCATTAGACTTTCCTGCTAATCCTGCTAAGTTTACGCCACCCTGAGTCAAATTATCTTCACCTGCATAAACTGCCGCTGGAACACCCTGTGCCAAAGTAATCCATCCTTTTGTTCCCGCAATAATTCCTTTTGAATTCAACAAACGACCCACAACCGAAGCATGACGAGCTTCAACTGAGTGAATTTGCAAAGCATATTGCAACAATGGTTTGTCCTCAGCTGTCATCAAATTACCCGCTTGTCCCTTGTAGGCACGAACTCCCGTGTCTTCCAAAGCGTGAGATACCGTTGCGAAAGTTGCAAAATTGCTAAAAATATCAGCAAACGCTCCCTTTGCGGTGAAATCAAACACTGGCTTTGTAATGGCTTTTGCTCCCAATGCACCCACTAAAAACGCTACGTGTTGGGTTTCGTGCTTGCTAATTTGAGCAAAAACAGGTCTGTCTATTGCTGGAATCAAACCACCCGTTGAAAGTGCTTTTTTGTAGAATTCATCCTCTAAAAATTCAAGAGTTAGAGCGAAATTCAACACATCTAATGCTCCTGGTGTGGTTGCATACGCCTTGTTGAGCATACCCGCAACCAATGTTGGCACGGCTACTGCCGATACTTTTTTGCCAAATGAACTGAACATTCCACGACGTGAAACATGGTCGAGTCTTTCAAAAACTTCGCCATCTACTTTTTCGATTTCTGATAATATATTGAAAATATTCATGATTTCTTTTTGTTGTTGAAGCAACCACATTCATAGAATACACAGATAAAGTTTAAAAATTATCGGTATTAAAATAATGAATTGTTGCGTTTTCATTGATTAATTAAATTACTTTTCGTTGATTATTTAATAAAATAATTTTTATAAGTCATTGATTAACAATAAATTGCCTTTAAAATAACTGATAACTAATTTTAAATAACCAAACTAAGCCGTTGGAAGATTTGAACCGCTTATCTTCGTTTTGATAAAAGGCTGAACTGCTGTCAATATTTCAGAAGGCATTTTTGCTGCATCTAAACCATTACCATCAATAATATCATCACCCGCAAAAAATGCAGTATTTGGTCTCATCAAGTCAGCAATTGCTGCGGCATGACGACCTTCAACTGAAACGATTTTACCCGCTAAAAGTAAATTATTAACGTCTTTCAATAATTTTCCCGCACCATTGTATGCTGCTACACCCGTATCTTCAAAAAGTTTGGCTGCTCCTAACACCTTATCACGACTTGTGAAATCAATGGTTGAGAAATTAACTTCCAAACCAGGAATTGCATTTGTACCCAAAGCGGTTTTGAAAAAATCTCTGTGAATAATTTCGTGATCTCTAATATCAGCCAAAACTGCAGTTTCCGCTGCCGACATTCCTGCATAAGGAGTAGTGAGAACTTGAATATAAAATGCTGCCTCCAATTGTTCGAGGGCATAAGCATAATTCAAAATTCCAGTGTCGTTTGAACCCAAATTTACTGTTCCGTCATTGGTAACGATTGGGTCATCGCTTTTACATCCCACTGCGAAAATTGCCACCCCAACCGCAGTAGTCAAACCTGCTGTTCTTATAAAATTTCGGCGACTGCCCGAAGATTGCATTACCTCAGAAGTTCGTTCAACTACTGACGAGTTATTTTGTGATTTCTCCATTGTAAAAAAAAAGTTTAATTGATGAATTGTAATTAATAATAAATGTTTAGAAATTAAAATTTTAACATAGCCATAACATCCTAATTTTCAGATGAAAAAAAGAAAAATATAACGTTAAATACGTTTGAATGATTTGGCGAACTCTCAAAATACTTTTATTTTGAATAACTCACAAACCGATATAAACTGCAATGTGATTATAATGAAAATACGAAGAAATAATAATCTTGGATTTATAATAATTGCAAATTTTCAAATAATGACAAAAAACTGGCAATAAGTCGAACTTGGTTTTCCAGTATCGAACAATTGCCAGAATCACAATTTTCAACTATCTATTCTCTTCCCAATTTGTTTTCATGTCGTGAAAATTTTCATCCGACACCGTTGATTCACTCTTTGGCTTGGAAGTTCCTGCCTTTTTCTTGGCATTAATATTATTTACCAAAGAATTCTTTTTTGTTTCTTTCTTTGGTTCTTCTTTTTTGTTTTCCAAATTTTTCATGTTTTCCAAATTTAGTTCATGGAAGCTTTCGCTCAGAGCGAAGGTTTAGGAATACCATATTTTTACACAGTTATTGAACCTTGTTCAGAAGTAACTAAATTAGTTCCTGTGGCAACTGAGGCAATCATTTTTAAGAAATTAATCATTCTATTACCATCCACATCCCAGTAATAAGAACTTTGTGGAACGACTTTTATCAACGAAAGATTTGGATCGTCTTTTCCTTCTTTAAACCAAGTTTTCACCAAAGGCGACCAATATTTTTCAAATTTAACATAGTCAATAACTTCTTGAGCTTCACCGTTTACCACTAAATAACTACTCTTGCTCGGGTCAGAGAAAAACAATTGAACGTGTTTATCCTGCTTGATTTCTCTGTTTTTGTCGCTATCTAATCCACTAAAAAACCAAAGATTTCCCTCGTCATCAACTTCTTGTGTTGCCATCGGACGGGCGGTTGAACCATCGTTAGTTTTTAAGTGCGTACAAAAAAGACAAATCTTAATGTCATCCACTAAATCCTTTAATTTTTCAATGCCTTTTTGGGCTGTTAAATTGGTTTTATCTTCCATAGTTTTATGAGTATTTGCATTATTAAAAATAACGTTAGTGTATATACGTAATTTATTTTTGAAGAAGTTAAATATTACCAAAATTCATTTCTATATAAACTATAACGATTTTATATTCAACATTTTGCGGTAAACACAAACCCTCAATAGCATAATTTTTAAGCAAATACGTCATTTGTATCATTTTTTGCTTCTTGATACTTATCTTTTCCTTGTGCAACCATTAGATTGATTTTTGATTTTCCTTCATCCATCATATCATCAACATCATCCATTACGTTTTGATGCTTTTGAGAAATAATATCAATAAACTCACTGAGTTTATCTTTGATAGTTCCTGCATAATCATCACTTTTATCCATAATATTCTGTCTCATATCAGCACCTTTCTCTGGGGCAAATAACATACCCGCCAAAACACCACCAGCAAAACCTGCCAAGATGCCCACTAATAATTTACTTGATTTCATAATTTTATTCGTTTTTAGATTAAATGTTTATATTTTTAAACGGAAGCCTTTGCACTAAGCGAAGGCTTCCATAAAATACTTATTTGAACTCCAATTACCATTTATTTCAAAATGGACTATGACATTTCGGCTGCTTCTGCATTAATGTGTGCTTCTGCAATTTCGGTCAATTTCTCGTCTGCACCTTTTTCTTCATCTAAGGATTCTTGTAATAATGACATCGCTTCATCCTCACCCAAAGTTTTTGCGAAAGTGCGAAGCGTACCATACGTTGCAATTTCGTAATGTTCAACTTTTTGAGCCGCTGAAATAATTCCTGCATCCCTCACCACACCTCTTTCGGTGCTTCTCATAATTTCTTCTGCTTCCTTAATCAAACCAGCTGTTGCTTCGCATTTCTTTGCTTCTGGTTCTTCATCAATTGATTCAAAAACGCTCTCTAAACGAGTCACTTGATTTTTCGTTTCTGCTAAATGCTTTGTTAATACTTGAATTAAGTCACTTGAGGTCGCATTTTCAATCATCATTGGAATAGCCTGAGTAAGTGCTTTTTCCGCCCAGTAAATGTCTTTCAATTCATCTACGAACAACTCACGTAGTCCATTTGCTACGTCTGAGTTTGATTTAAAATAATCTGTCATTGAACCCATTTTCTTGGAATTTAATCGTTTAAGTTAATATTTAGCGTTGGGTAATAGCAAAATGTTGTTGTTAATTTTAACGTTTGGGAGGTTAAAAAACCCTTTCAAACGTTAGTTTGAACTATTTACTTAATAAATTTTAGGTTTGAGATAACGGGTAAGGGTAATTTTAAATAATAAATACAATTGGAATAATACTTGAAATCTGTATTAGTAATTGATATTCAGAAGTTTAAAACATTACCATTAACTAATTACTACTTCATTGCTTCACACTTCTTCTGGCACATTTCAGCCATTTCTAAGTGTTTACGCAAGTCTGGAAGCATATTAGTTGCCATCATTTTGATGTCTGAATCAACACTGTTTGTAGATGCTTTTTCAAATTTTTCAATGGCTTTTTTATGTCCATCCACCATCATGTCGCAATATTCTTTATCGAACTCTTTGCCTGACTTTTTCTCGGTCATTTTTTTGTAAGCCTCGTTTACATCTTCGGTTTTAGCTTCTGGAAGACTGATTGATTTTTGCATCGCCAAGGCAGATAAATCCGTCATTGCTTTTGTATGAGCTATTTCCATCATTTTACCTAACTCTTTCACGTCAGTCATCGAGCCTTTTTCTTGTGCCAATTTGCCCAAGCTAATTTCTTCTTGATTAATTTCAGCTACATCCACCAAGAACTCTGCATCATTTTCATTCTTTGTACCTTCCATTTTTGCTTCGTTTTGATCTTCGGCAACTTCTTTGGAATCTTCTGTTTTTGCTTTATTGTCGCATGAAACAATGCTGAATGAGATGAACGTAATAAACGCTAATTGAAGGATTACTGATTGTAATGTTTTACTTTTTTTCATGATGTTCTTTCGATTTTATTCGATTTTAAATAACAACACAAAATTGAGAATCTTAAAGAAAAAATGTGTTACATAACTTTACTTAATAGTTACATCATTCACACTTTTATTCAGGTAGAAAGAAAATGAAAATTGCCCCTTCGCCAAGTGTGCCTTTTGCCATGATGAAACCACCGTGATTCTCAACAATTTTCTTACAAATAGCCAAGCCAATACCCGTGCCTGAATATTGCGTTTTATGATGCAAACGGTTGAAAAGAATGAAAATATTTTCAGCCTGATTTTGCTCAAAACCTAAGCCATTATCCTTGAAAGTGAATTTAAAGTATTTTTTCTCACCGTTGGTATTATTGATTATTGCGTAATCTTTTGCTTTCACTTTTTCACATTCAACCTGAATCAAAGGCTTAATATCGGCTTTACTATACTTTAATGAATTACTGATAAGGTTAATAAATAATTGTTGAATTTGGTAGGAAATCACTTGCAAAATTGGCATTTTCATGGATTCAATGACTGCATTTTTCTCTTCAATAGCTTCGGCTAATTCACTTTTCACTTTTTGGAAAATGGTGGTTAAATCCGATTGTTCAAAGGTTTTGTCGGCTTTATTCGTTCTTGAAAACATTAATAAATCATCAATCAAAGTGCGCATACGCAAAGCTGATTGACTAATTCTTAAAAAATACTCAATACCAACTTCGGATAATCTTTGTAATTCACCATCTTCAATTCTTGAAATAAAAAGCTGAATTTTACGCAACGGTTCTTGCAAATCGTGACTGGCGACGTAATTAAAAGAAGCCAATTCTTTATTGGTCTGTTCTAATTCACGATTACGGTCTTCTAATTCAACGGTGCCTAAATGTATCTCCGTTACATCAGTTGTAACCCCTACTACCACTTTTTTCCCATTTTTATCTTCCAATATTTTACTATTTGAGGTAAAATATCTCAATTCCCCATCTTTTCTTATTATCCTAAAAAAATGAAAAGTGGTTTTATTTTCTTTTATAACTTTTTCCAAACCTTCTGATAAAATATGTTTGTCTTCGGGATGGACGAAATCAATAAAATTCTCATCGTTAGATTTGAACGAATGAGGGTTTGTGCCTAATATTCGAAACAAATTATCCGAATAAATGAAAGTATTATCCACCATGTTCCATTGCCAATTACCTATATTTCCCACTTCCTCCGTTTGACTAATAGATTCATTCATAATCATTAATTCTTCATTTGCTTTTCTTACATTTTCCAAATCACGATTTATCATCAAGTATGAAATAACAAAAATTAAGATTGTGAAAAGGAAAAGCAAAAACGTAAAAAAGGGCGTTAAAGATGTTTCGTTATTATAATTTGCCTGTCTTTCATTCAAATATATTATTTCTAATTTAATCATTTCATCAATCTTCAAGCGAATTTTATCCATAATCACCTTTCCTTTCAAAAGAGATTGGTTTAAAGTTGCTTGCGATGCTCCATATTTAATAATATCTATTTGTGTAGTTTCAAAATGAGCAAACCTTTCATCAATTAAAATATATAGAGCATCTAAATTATTTTTTTGTTTTAAATTATTATTGGTTAATATTTTTAAGGTTTTAAATCCAGCATCCACTTTCTTTCTTGAATTAGTGTAGGGTTCAAGAAATATAGGATTATTGGTAATAATGTAGCCTCTTCGTCCAGTTTCGGCATCTTTTATATGTGACATCAGTTGTTCAAGTTCCAGATGAACTTTATAAGAATGTAAAATAGACTCAGTTGATTCAGAAAGGGCATTAATACGTCGGTAAGTCATTCCCGAAATAAAGACAAGAATGAACAAAGCACCTAAAAATACTTTTTTAAGAAAAGAAGAAGAAGAAAATGTACTTATAATATTCATGAGATTATTTTTGAGGTAAGGTATTGAATAAAGAAATTAATTTATAAATTAATCTTCTAAAAACCAATAAAACCTATAAGTTTCGATAACTTATAGGTTCGTAATTTCTAATAATTAAGTTTAAAGACTAAGCAAAAAATTGTCACGATTCAAGCCTGATGTTTGATATTGCCAATTGATAGTGATTACCTCGGATAAAACTTTTTTCAGCGATGAAAAATTACTGGGTTTTTTAATATACACATTTGCTCCTTTCACAAAAGTTTCCTCAATGTCTTTTTCTGAGGCAGATGTTGAATAAATGGCAATGGCAATATTTTTCAAACGGTCAATATTTTTAATTTCTCTCAAACATTCTAAACCCGTTTTGATGGGCATATTCAAATCAAGAAACAAAACGTGGGGTAAGATTGCATCTTTTTGGGTTAAATGATTAATCAGTTCTTGACCATCTTTCACAACATTCACAATTGTGTTCATTTTTAATTCTTTGAGTGCGTCGCTAAAAAAAAGTCGGTCATCTTCATCATCATCAGCCAACAATACATATATTGGTTCGTTCTGCATATTTGGGGGATTTTAATAGATTATGGAATGTTTTGGTCTTTGTTTTCAGTATTTTGAAAACGGGAAAGTTAAATATCTTGATAGCTATTCAATATGTTAAAGCAAATATACTCTAAATTGTTTAAAATGAATTTAACATTTTGATTATCAAGGAATTAGCCTCGAAAGAGTAATCACATTCATACGTTTTTATAGGTTATTTAAAGCCGTTTCACGTCTTTTGAGAATGATGCGTTTAAAGGCTGATGGTGTTAATCCCGTCATATTTTTAAATTGAGTACAAAAATGAGCAAGACTACTGTAATTCAATTGATGGGCAATATCTGTGAAAGACATTTCATCAACCGTTATCAGTTTTTTTGCAAATTCAATGCGGTGCATGATAATAAAATTCTCAATAGAAGTGTAAGTTACTTCGGCAAAGACATTGGAAATATATCCGTAACTATGAGATAATCTTTCGGCTAAATAGGAAGATATTTTGGAAGTAGGTAATTTTTCATCCATGTAAACCATTTCAATGATAACATCTTTAATTTTTTGTACGAGAATATTCTTACTACTTTCTACAATTTCAATTCCGTATTTGCTCAAACGTGAATAAAGGGCTCTTAGTTTCTCGTTTGAAATATCCTCCTTTATCTCAATTTCACTATAACTTAATAAATTATAAGATAATTGAAAGATGTCTAATTGTTCTTGTAGAATCTTTTTACAGATTTCATTGATGTCGTATTTTACATATAGTTTCATTTTTTAAGAAGTTTAATCATTATAAAATAACGGTAAAGGACTTGTAAAAAATTATAGTTTTGCCGTTATCAATTTCCAAATATAATACAAAAAATGTTTTAATAGAATTTTACGCAACAAAAACCCTTTTCCGTAGCTAACGAATTTATTTTCGTTGTTTAGGATAAGGGTTTTTATTAGAAAAGTGTATTTAATTTATTTATTTTACATCATTAATTTAAAAGTTTTTTCCTTTTTCATCTCGTTTTTTTGCTCACTCTTCAGAAACTTTTCCATCGTCATTCTCGCCATTAAATAACTCACCGTTGATTCTGCCCCTTGATTGAGGTTTACATAATTTTCTTCAAGTCCGTCATAACATCCGCCCGTGCATGGATTGTAAATGATTTGTTTTAAATGATTATTTCCTAAAAACCAATCGAACGCCACATTGATTTTTTCCTTATATTCTTCCTCTTCAAAAACATCATAAAACTTTTTCAAAGCCAAAATGGTGTAGGAAATATCAATGGGTTGTTCGCCACCAACCACGATTTTATCCAAATTATCCCCTTTGTGAAACCAACCTTTATTTGAAATTACTTTGATGCGGTCTTCTCTGTAAATCTTGGATAACAGAAAATCAAACGTTTTCTTGGCAATATCTTTATAATTCTGTTCGCCCGTTGCCATGTAGGCACACAACATTGCTTCTGGCAAAATACTGTTTCCGTAGGTCAGATAACTCTCGAACCAATCCCAATCTTTTTCAGATTCATGACGATACATTTGCACTAAACGGTTGGTTAATTCTGTGAGTAAGGTAATATCTTGTGAGGCTTTATTTTCGATGTTTCTGTAATATAAACCCTTGATAATGAACGCCATTGCTCTGGTTGAGTGAATATTATTGACTTTTGACAACGCAACTTGCATCGTTAATTGAGCATCATTAATAAGTTCTTTTGGCAGAATATCTTGCAATGAAATCAAATATCCCAAAGCCCATATCGCTCTACCGTTTGAATCAGCAAGATTGGTTTGATAATTTTGTTCCGTGAAATTTCTATTTTCATCCACATAATTCAAGAAATAGCCTTGCGGTTGCAGACAAAATTCGATGAAATTATAATAAATATTGATAAATTTTAAATCTTCTTCGTCTCGAGTTAATTCATAATGTTGGCACATCGAAACCATCGCTCGTGCGTTATCATCAAGGGTATAACCAGAATCAATATCGGGTTGATTAATGATACAAAACTGATACATTCCGAAACTTGTGGTCATTCTTTTGACATGATCAAGGTTTACTTCGGGCGTTTTATAGTTCAATGAAATTTGTCGTTCGCTCATAATTGAAAACAGTGAAGCGTGGGCTATGGCAGCGTTCTCCCAGACTGATGGAACAATTCTGTGCAAACCTTTCATGCTGATAGTATTCCGAAGTTCTTCTTGGTCGAGTAAAGCAGTCACTGCCAACGACAATTGCTCTGAATTTCCGAAATCAATGATTATTCCAGCATCATCCTGCAAAACTTCCTTGGCATGAGGAATCGGGGTAGACACGATGGCACAACCACAACTCATGGCGTAAGAGAAAGTGCCTGAAACTGCCTGATTGGGGTCTTTTGACGTAAAAAGATAAATATCAGTCAATTGTAAATATTCTAATAAATCGGGAAGTGCCACAAATTCATTCACAAACTGCACGTGATTTTGTAGATTTAATTCCTCAATTTTCGCTTCAAGCATCTTACGATATTGTTCACCTTCGTGTTTCACAACGGACGGATGCGTTTTCCCAATAATCAAAAACATCACATCTTCATGGTTTTCCAAAATGGCAGGAATAGCATTCAGCGTTGTTTCAATGGACTTTCCCGAACTCAAAAGTCCGAAGGTGGAAAGCACTTTTTTGCCCGTTAAATTATATTTTTCTTTCAACAATTCTCTGCATGAATGTGATACTAAATGCGTTCCATGAGGAATAACGGTCACTTTATCATTTTTAACGCCATAATCATTCACCAATATTTTTGCGGATAAATCCGTCATTACGATGATTGATTTGCACGCCTTTACGATTTCTTTTACTCGCAATTTTAACGATTGATTAGGTTTTGGCAAAACTGTATGAAAAACCAATACAACGGGTTTTTTGAAGAAATTTAAGAATTGAAGAAACTCATAATCTTTCTCTCTAAAAAGACCAAATTCGTGTTGCACCAACACCATTTTGATAGCATCATTTTTATTGATTTTCTCAGCTAATTTGATGAAAGCGTATTTTTCGTCAATATCAAGAACATATTTAATGTCTTCATCGTAAGTATGTTTTTCATTTGAGTTTTCAATCGGACAAACACTGATTTTGAAGGAATTACTGTATTTGTTTTGTAGAGATTTTATCAAATCCTGTGAATAAGTGGCAATTCCGCACTCACGGGGAGGATATGAAGTTACGAATAAGATTTCGGGCAACACCTTGGCGGTTTCAGAAATAAGTAACTCTTTTTTGCCATTAATCCTTTGGCGTTCACCAAACATTAGGCGGTTACTGTAATTAAACATTATTTCATTTTTCATTTTCTTGGGAGGGGTTTTTAAGTTGGGCTAATTATTACGTTTAGCATTAAGTCTTTTAATAAAGATGATAAACTGACGGAAGCAACGGCAATTTGCTCATCGGCAGCACCATAATAAATGTAGAGTGTGTCTTCAACGATGATAGAACCAGTAGGAAAACAAACATTATTGACTTCACCCGTAAGTTCCCATTCTTCTTGGGGTTCAAAAAGGGGATAGGGTAATCTGGCAATTTCTTTTTGTGGATTTTTTAAATCAAGTAGGGCAGCACAAGCCGTGTAAACGTAACCATTGACTGTATCATAAACGCCATGATAAATCACCAACCATCCCAATTGCGTTTCAATGGGTGGACAACCACCACCGAGGTAACTAACTTCGTGCGTATATTTTGAAGTCATTACGAGATTATTTTCAAAATTTATAAAATAATTTTGCCAATATTCAGTCGTCAAATCTTCTAAATTATCAACACAAGCAAGCTGAATGTCGGGTTTTATGCGATGCAGGAAATAGAATTTACCGTCAATTTTTCTCGGGAAAAACATCACATTTTTGTCCCAAAGCAATACTTTTATTCCTTTCCTTTCAAGGATTCTTTCGTGTTCGTTGAAACGTTGATATTTTTCATTTAATGGCTTTCGAGAACCCGCCAAACGATTAAATTCCCTGTAAACAAACTGTGGAACCATTAAACCCTTCTTTTCCCAAGTGAGTAAATCTTTTGAAATAGCGTAGGCACACAAGGCGTTTACGCCATCATAGGCAGCATAAGTGAGATAGAAAGTATCTTCGATTTTGACAATTCTTGGGTCTTCAACACCGTGCTTTTCATAATCAAATTGAGGAAAAATTACGGGCATATCAAATCGTTGCTCAATCGTGAGTGGGTCACTTAAAACACAATAGCCAACACTTGAATAATTACCTTTACTGACGGCACGATAAAAAAGGTGAATTTTGCCATCATGGCTAATCACGGCAGGATTTAATACTCCTTCGTTTTCAAACCCTAATGAGGTTTTATTCAACAAAACACCTTCTTTTTTTACCTTAACCATGGCCAAATTGTTAGATTATTAAACTTAAAAATGTTCAAAAATTTATTACAAAAACTAATTTTTAGGAGTACAAAGGTGCGATTTTTCATGGTGAAGGTGTTACATAACTTTATCAAATGTTTACATTATTCACATATTTTTAAGGTATAATCACTTCTAAACAATCAGGCACCATCACCGCTTTTACTTCTCTCACTTTTCCTAAATATTCACCATCAACTTGAAAATGAACTCTGCGGATTGATTTGATAAAAAGCTCATTAGTTTGAAATACTTCCGTTTTTTCAACATCGTATTCTTCGTGGGAATAAACCATTTTGAACATCTCACGAACTGATACTTTCTTCATTACGATTACTTCAAAAAACTCATCGTCCAATTTTCCAATTGGGTTAATAATTGCTCCACTTCCGTATTTTGTGGCGTTAGCAATCACAATCATTTTGGCTTTTACTTTGATGATTTTTCCATGAATTTTCATCCTTATATTCATCAAAGGATTTTGCCATAAAACCTTGATTGAGGCCATTAAATAGCCCCACATTCCACGCATAGGCTGGTTTTCAAATTCCTTTACTACGTAAGCATTCAAACCAACATCACTCAAATGAATACATAATTCATCATTAACTTTGATGGCATGGATTTTTTGTATGTTTCCTTTCAAAATAGTGTCCAAGGCTTCGGTTGGAACGTTACTGATGTCAAATTCTTTGGCTAAACCATTGGCTGAACCCGCTGGCAGAATTCCTAATTGAATTTTTGTATTTATAATACATTCAGCTACTAATTTGACGGTTCCATCGCCACCCACTGCAATCACCTTTTGAGGGGAAAAAGCTTTGATTTTCTCCCTTATCGTATCAAGATTGCAGTTTTTTACGAGATGAAATAGAGAAATAATATGACCAGAATTAGCAAAATAATTTTCAATCTCCTCCGTCCAATTAATTCTACTATTTCCTGAATTAGGATTGATGATAAATAGTAATTTTATACTATCGTTTTGAGTCATAAATGTTGTTGTTAGTACTAAGAAACCATTTTTTAAATCCGATTTATAATTAAAAATGTTAAAAGAATCATACCACCCAATTGATGCTCATTTGAAGGTTTATCATGGCTATGGGCATAAAAATAACCTCATCATCTACGGTCACGTTTTAGAAGGTAAACCTGTAAGCCAAAGTAAGTTTACGGATAATATTTTTACGAATATTATTCATCTAACAAAACTGTTCTTTGTTAATCCGATTCCTAATGTAAGAGTACAATTAATTTGGGAAAATCAGCAAATTTTTACTGTCACTGAAAAGGACGGTTTTTTTAAATTTGAATGGAAATCAATTGAATCTGTTCCTGCAGGATGGCATCAAATCGTGGTGCATATTGTTGATAATGAGGGATTTATCTTGCATACGGGCGAGGGAAAACTGTTTGTGCCACACTCCACACAATACGGTTTTATTTCGGATATTGATGATACCGTTCTGGTTTCTCATTCTGCCACAACGGGTAAGAAATTGAGGGCATTATTTACCAAAAATCCACGCAGTAGAAAGACCTTTGCCGATGTGGTGAAGTTCTATAATCTTTTGGCACTTTCCCACACAACACCTGAGACTTTAAACCCGTTTTTTTATGTGTCAAGTAGTGAATGGAATTTGTATGATAACCTCAATGAATTCTTCAAATTTAATGGTTTGCCGAAGGGTGCTTTTCTTCTGAATCAGATAAAAAAATGGTATCAATTATTTAAAACGGGGGCTTCAAAACACGAAGGGAAATTGGTTAGAACAAAGCGAATTTTTGATGCTTTTCCAAAGCAAAGATTTGTGCTTTTGGGCGATAATTCACAAAAAGACCCTGAAATTTATGTGGCTTTGGCAAATAAATATCCAGGAAAAGTTGTAGCAATTTATATTAGAAATATTAGGGCTGAAAAGGAAGAATTTGCAACAAATATTTTGGGAAGTTTAGAAGATGAAACCATTGAAACGTGCCTTTTTAAGCATACTGATGAGGCAATTCTGCACGCCAGAAAGATTGGATTAATTGTGTAGATTCTTAATTATGAGTGTACTTTACGGAAGCCTTCGCTTCGAACAAAGGCTTCCATAAAATACCAATTTTAACATCACATTCCAAACGCATTTTTAATCTTTTTCGATGCCAGTTCTTGTGCTTTTTTTGCTTCTGGAATCAATAATGCCATACCAAAAAATTCGTGGGTAACACCGTTATATAACTCATAATCAGTTTCCACGTCAGCCTGTTTTAATTTATCCGCTAATAATTTTCCTTCCGTTTGTAATGGGTCAATTTCCGCCCCAATAATGAAGGTTTTTGGTAATCCTTTCAAATTTGCCTTCACTAAACTGATTCTTGGGTCAGCAGCTTGGGCGGTACTTGTTAAGTAATTTTTAACAAACCACGCCATCATTGGTTTACTCAAAGGTTTTGCGTTTGCATATTTCACATAGCTTTCGGAATTCATATCATTATTCGCAACTGGATATACAAGCACCTGATATAAAGGCATCTGCATTTTTTTGTCACGTGCCATAATACTTACATTTGTTGCAAGATTGCCACCCGCACTTTCACCTACCAAAGCAATTTTTGAAGCATCTCCTTTGAAAGAAGCGGCATTTTTCAGTACCCATTTATAAGCATCAAAAGCAACCGTATGTGCCATCGGAAATTTATGTTCTGGACCTTTTGGATATTCAACAGAAACCACAATTGCACTCGTCATTTCGCATAATCCTTGCGTACTTCCATGATAAACTTCAACATCTGCAATCACAAATCCTCCTCCGTGATAATACACAATTACGGGAAAAGGTGCCGTGCCTTTCTGTGGCGTGTATATATGAACGTGTGTTGTGCCACCCGTTACAGGAATATCCATGCTCGTAGTATCACAAAGGGCAGTTGGCATTGGCATATTATTGTCTTTCATCACCGCTATCACTGCATCCGTTGGCGTTGGTTGCAAACGAGCTTCTTTGGCAGTGAGTGTTTCAATTGGTTTGCCACCGAGGGTTGCTAATTTTTCTATAACCACCTGCATTTCAGGCAGTATGGTTGTTCCCCAAGCAGGTGTAGGTCCGGAAGGTTTTAAAGATACATTTTCATTTTTGTCGCTGACGCTGTCTTTGGCATATTCATTTACCTCAGCGGTGTCAGAAGATTTTGGCTTATTGTCGCATGAGACAATTAATGTTGTTAGCCCACTTATCAAAAGGAGACTTAAAATTATTGATTTAGACTTCATAATTATTGGTTTAGCTTTAAAAATTGATGATAAATCTTTATCTGTCGATAAAAGGCAAATCTATTCACTTAATTACAAATACTTATTACACAATTTTTTAAATAAATTATAGTTTTCACATATTTTGTGGTTTAACGTCTTTGGGATTTTTAGTAGCAAAAAAAAACGTTTTCTAAAAAAGAAAACGTTTTCATAACACCTAACCACTATTTAATTTTTTTATTTTTAATAAGAAGAGATTAAACAAATAAGCCCTGCTTTGACTCACATTCGTTTTTGATAATTTTATTTTGTTAATCGTTAAAATTATGATACAAATATTGCAATTTAATGTAAAGATTAACTTACATAATTTTTTAAAGATTTTACATAATTCACACATTTTTTATTATTCAACGTAATATTTATTTCTAAATTCAGTTTTCATTTTTAGGTATTCTGGACAATCTTTTGCCTTAAACCAATACTGTTTAAAAATCTCAGCAGCTTTTGCTTTTTCGTTCGTTAAGGCATCAAACTCTTGGGTCAATTGCGGGTTTCCTTTGTCGGAACTTCCCTGGGAATATGGATAAAATAATCCCTCTGTATGATCTGTGTCGCCTTTTTGATATTTTTTTCCACTCTTATGATTAGCATATCTCCTGGCTCTGGTAAAACCCATTTGCAGAAATTTTCTTGCCATATCAGCCCCAACGAATTCATTATTTTTAAGATAATTCTCGAATAATTCAAATATTTTTTTGGCTGATATTTCTGCTAATTCTTCATTTTTAAATTTCCAAAACCGTAGAATCTCTGATTTGTAAGGCTCAACCAGAAGAACACCTTGTTCGCCTACACCTATGCGATAAAGCTCTGAATAGAGCCTAAAATTAGTGTTTTTGAAATCTAAATGATAAGGGAAAGCGTTGGTCATTACTATAAATTTTTGTGGCTTTTTTCTTCCTGAATTTGCTCTACTTCCTCAATAATTTGCTCAACTATTTCAGCATATTCTTTGGCAATTTCCTTCATCTCTTCCTCCGTTTTATGCTCCACGTTAATGATAGCATTATTGGCATTATCGTGAGCAGAAACTAATTCATTCAATTTCAAATGTAACGAACCCGAAAACCGATTAAACGATTTTTGAATCATAAAAAAACTTAAAAATGTAATCCCCAAAATTACATCACTGATGCAATGATGTAAATCCTGTGAATAAAACTCCTTTTGAGTGAGCCAAAAAATAACTGTTATAAGAGCAATAACAAATGTTACAGAATTTCCAAGAATTGAGGTAACGATGGAAGTTAGTTTTTCAAAACGATTTTCCAAGTCACGATACAGCTTTTGCATGTAATTGTTTTTTAAATGGTGGTTAAATAAACATTAAACGAATCTAAGTATTTGATAATAAGGCAATTTTCATACTTTATCTTCTATTAAAATTTCCATAGTTTTTACCTTTTCATAATCAATTCTAAGCAAAGTAATATGATAATTCAGCATAGCTTTCTGTTCATAACTAAATTCTTCTTTATCTTGTTCCAAAGCATCTTCATAGGCTTTTATGATGATTTGTTCGCCAAACTCGCAAGAATCCAGAATTGCGTTGCTGTCACTCCCCGTTATGGCAGCCTTAATATCCATCCAACCCCGATGAAATTTACCCAAAATCATTGTTCCTTCTTCGGGCGTTCCACCCAAACGTTTGACCTCATTTTCCAACTCGGTTTTGCATTGCAAACTTGTCTGTTGGAGTTCCATAAACAAGCCTCTCAACTCTTCCTTGTAGGTTTCTGAATATGCCGCTTTATATCCGTCCATTCTATCATTGTTTATGATGATTAGACTATTAAAAATATCAATTGATTCGTTAATATCCATTTTTGTTGTTTAGAAAAAAAAATTGGCAGTAGATATTTTTAATTATCGGCTGCCAATTGAAATCTAATTCATTTTATTTCTGTTCATTGGCATCATTTTACCAGACATCATCATGTGGTCGCCATTTCTCATTCTCATGATTGAACCGTTCTTATCCATATAAGTTCCGTCTGTCATTACTCTCGTACCGTTTTCTAAGGTCATCTCAGTTTCCATTAGCATTGTTTTTCCATTTTGAGTAATCATTAATTTACCATCTTTCATCATAATTCCATCCGAACTCATTCCTCTCATTTTACCATTTTTACCACCCATCTTTTGGTTGTCCATATTTCTATTCTTCATGTTTCTGTCCATTCTTCCCATATTTCCGCCAGTTTTTGATCTGTCCATATGCATTTTCGAGGGATTCCTTCTACTCCTTGACATTCCTGTCCTTGTGCCTGACTTAGAATTGTTTGTTGTGTCTTGGTTTGCCACATTATTAATTTCAGAATTGGCAAATAAACTTATTGAAACCATAAAGGCAGACAATACCAAAGCTAATTTTTTCATTTTCTTGTTATTTATTTAGTAAAACATTTACCCTATAAAGGTCTTGAAAACTTGATTTTAAAGTATTATACAATTGTTTAAATAAGTTATATTATTCACACATTTGGCAAATTTATCGAATAATTGAAAAAAATATCTTCATAAATATTTGATTATTAGGCGTTTACAATATTCATTAATTTTTATTCATAAAAAAAGCCCTACATTATGCAAGGCTTTTTTGTCAGTAATTACACATCATTTTTATTAATAAAATCAATCAAATCCATATTCAACTTATCTTTTTCAGTTATGAATAATCCGTGCGGAGCATCTTCATATACAATATACTTTGCATTCGGAAGCATCATTGAAGTCCTGTTTCCAGATACTTCAATCGGCACAATTTTGTCATCATCACCGTGAATAATTAACGTGGGAACATTAATCATGGCTAAGTCACCCCTGAAATCAGTTTCTGAAAATGCTTTCACACAATCAACCGTTGCTTTATGCGAACTCATCAAACAAACTGATTGATTCCAAGCCAAAGTTGGTTCGCTAACGGCTTCATTAAAAAGACTTACGCCATAGAATTTTTCACCGAATTCTTCCAAAAATGCAGGTCGGTCTTTATCAATATTTTCAACCATTTCATCAAAAACTTCTTTACCAACTCCTTCGGGATTATCATCCGTTTTCAACATAAAGGGCGTTACAGCACTAATTAAAACCACTTTACTGATTTTATCGTTTCCATATTTTCCAATGTATCGGGCAATTTCTCCGCCTCCCATTGAGAATCCTACTAAAGTTACTTCGGTCAAATGCAATTGGTCAAGCAATGCTCTTAAATCATCGGCAAAAGTATCATAATCATATTTTTCCCAAGGATAATCAGACATACCGAAACCACGACGGTCGTAGGCAATGCAACGGAGATTATGTTTTGGGAGTTCTGCCAATTGGTATTCCCACATGACATGATTGAGGGGCCAGCCGTGAATGAGAACTACGGGTTTTCCACGACCTAAGTCTGTATAAAATAGGTTTACGGAGTTGCCCAAGGCATCAGGGGTTGTTTCGATGAATTTCATAATATTATTAAATTTAGATTAAATTTGAGCCACAAAATTCAGAAATATTACGGCGAAATCTATTACATCACTTTAAGAATAAGTTACATCATTCACATACTACTGCTTTAAAAGCAATCCCTAAATTTTCAATAACATCTGTAATTAACATACTTTCCATACTTTGTGTTTTTAGGGTAATATCAGCGGCTAATCCATGAATAAAAACCCCAATTTTTGCGGCAATGAATGGGTTATACCCTTGTGCTAATAATGCAGTAATAATTCCAGAAAGTGCATCGCCTGAACCACCTTTTGCCAATCCTGCATTACCCGTAGAATTCAAAAAAAGCTCTCCGTTGCTTATAATAAGAGTTTTGTGTCCTTTCAGCACAATCGTAATATTAAGTTCTTTCGCTTTTTTAATGGCAGTATCAATTCTTTTGTCAATAGAATAATGAACTCCAAAAAGTCTATCGAATTCTTTGGGATGAGGGGTAATAATGGAATGATGAGGGATTTTACGGAGGAGTAATTTATGCTCAGAAATGATATTTAAAGCATCAGCATCAAGCAACATTGGTTTTTTATAATTTGCAAGAAAATGCGTTAATAAATCCACCGATTCTTGTTCTGTACCAATGCCACAACCAATACCCAAACATGAGAAAACTGATAAATCATAATCTGAATTATCTCTAAAAATCAACATGGCTTCGGGGATCGAAGTTTGCAAGATAACTCGTTCATTTTCAGGCACATTGACAGTTAGTAAGCCCACTCCCGAACGCAAACACGCCCTTGAAGCAATAACTGCCGCACCCATTCGCCCAACGTTACCCGCCACTAAAAAGGCATGACCATGAGTGCCTTTATGTGAAGATACCTCACGAGGTTTTATGAGTGATTTTACGATATGTTGGGTGAGGGTTTTCACAGTAATTCTCTCAACAAACCATTCAAATTTAAGGTTTTTGTAAACATTTCAATTGAACCGTTGGGTTGATACGTCCATAATTCTTTGGGTCTGTCCCAGTATAATTCCACCCCATTATTATCTGGGTCGTTCAAATAGATGGCTTCCGAAACGGCATGGTCGGCGACTCCTGTTAATGGATAATTGGCTTCCCATAAACGTTTATAAATGAAAGCTAAATTTTGCGAGTTGGATAAAGAATGGCAGGATGAAACAAGCCAACGCCCTCTGTGGGTGCGGGAGAAGCATAAACCAATATGATGATAACCACCTGCTGAAATAAATGCTACTTGCGAACCGTACATCGTGGTAAGTTCAAACCCTAATAAATCACAATAGAAAGCCAATGAACGTTGAATGTCTGCTACTTTCAGATGGATGTATCCGATGCGGGTTTGGGCTGAAACAATGTATTTTTCGTTCATATTAATGTGGAATTTTGAGTTATAGGTTTTAAACCATAAACGCCCTAAAATTATTCATTCCAGAGCGTTTATGGTTTAAAAATATCTATTTCTTAAATGTAAGCATCGGAATTTTTGCGGCTTGAATAAAATGCTGACTAATACTGGTAGTAAATATATTATCCAAAAATGATTTTTCGTGAATTGCCATTGCCAAAATATCGGGTTCGTAATTTTTCATATAGACTTCTAATCCCTCAATGGTATCATCTCTATGAAATTGTTGAACGGTTACATCCTCATTTTTGTATTTATTCTCCAATTCCTTAATCGTTTCCTCCACGATATGCCCAATATTTGGTTCAAATTCTTCGTGAATGTGAACAACCTTGCAAGTTGCACCCAAAGGTTTGGCAATATCCAACACTTTCTGAACTGCATGAATTTCATCATCCTTAAAATCAGCGGCATACAAAATTCTTTGTGGGAAATCAATTGGAACATCATTTGGAATGGTGAAAACAGGGCATTCAGCTTTTTTCATCACATCTTGTGCGTGCGTTCCCAACCACTTATCCAGCATATTTGAAGCCCCTTTTGTCCCCATCACGATCAAATCAACATTCATTGATTTTGCAATTTCAATGGTTTTCTCTGCGGCAAATCCGTATTCCACTTTTTGAGTGAATCTTTCAGCGGATAAGTTAGCATCTCTTCCAAATTCGGTGGTAAAAGTCTGCAATTGCAGTTTTATCTCATTTTCATTTTGTGAGATAGTATCTTTCACTTCAAAAGAAGTATTGTAGGCTGGCACCATCGGAATGTGGTAAACGTGAAGTAAAATTATGTTTGCATCGAGCAGTTTTGCCATCATACCCGCATAACGAGAAGCGTGGACAGCGTTATCGCTGAAATCGGTTGGGAAAAGAATGGTTTTCATTGAGTTGTTATTTTAAGGTTAATTAATATTTTTCTTTTTACTCTTAACTGGTCTTTGCCAAATAGCTTTATAAAGCTGAATTAAAATTAAAGGAATTAAACTGGCAACGATTGATACAATCCAAACATCAACTGAAAGCATTTTCAAGCCCAAAACCAATCGCATTTGTGGAACAAAATATACAAAAGCCATTAAGCCAGTACATATAATAATAGCATACCACACAAATTTGTTCTTGGTAATTTCATTAATAAACAGTTTGGAATTAGGAGATGACATATTAAAAACGTGAAATAATTGAGCAAATGCTAAGGTCAAAAATGCCACGTTATTAGCAATAGTATCATCGGGCGTAATAAATTCCTTGCAATATAGCACCGCTAAAATAACGGATAAAGTGATAATAAGGGCGTATATTCCAATCGAAATCCAGTCTTTATTTACCACAATGTCTTCATCAAATCCTCGTGGAGGTCTATCCATAACGGTTTTATCTCCCTTCCCCAGTCCTAACGCTAAGGCAGGAAAAACGTCTGTGACCATGTTCAAAAATAATATTTGTAAGGGTAAAATGGTGGATGCAGGGGCAACAAAACCCATTGCGGTAACAATAAAAATCTCGCTCAGATTACAGGAAACAAGGTAAATAACAAACTTT
>JAYVRF010000069.1:0-32288 GCA_043756925.1 Arcicella sp.
AAAACAATTAGCCCAAGCCCATGCAGGGGAATTTGTGGCAAATCGCAGACATTTACATCAAAATCCTGAACTTTCGTATCAGGAATACAATACGCAAAAGTATGTGGCAGAGCGTTTGAAAGAGATTGGTATTACGCCAACGTCAATTGCCAATACAGGTTTAGTGGCTATGATTGAAGGGAGAAATCCATCTTTAAAAGTAGTGGCTTTGCGGGCGGATATGGATGCTTTGCCAATTATAGAAGCGAATGATGTGCCGTACAAATCTCTTAATCAAGGCATTATGCACGCTTGTGGACACGATGTTCACACGGCTTCGTTGTTGGGTGTGTCCAAGATTTTATATAACTTACGGGATGAATTTGAGGGAACGGTGAAATTGATTTTCCAACCTGCTGAAGAAAAAGCTCCTGGTGGTGCGTCTGTCATGATTGCGGAAGGTGCTTTGTTGAATCCAACGCCTAACAAAATGTTGGGTCAGCATGTTGCTCCGAATATTCCCGTGGGTAAAATTGGTTTTCGTGAAGGAATGTACATGGCAAGTGCCGATGAATTATATTTTACCGTAAAAGGTAAGGGCGGACACGGTGCAATGCCCGAATTAGGCATCGACCCTGTACTGATTACTTCGCATATTATTGTGGCTTTGCAACAAATTATCAGTCGAAATTGTAATCCACGTTATCCTTCGGTGTTAAGTTTTGGAAAATTGATTGCCAATGGTGCGACTAATATTATTCCGAATGAGGTTTACGTAGAAGGAACTTTCCGTGCGATGGATGAAGAATGGCGTGCCGATGCTTTGGGACGCATCAAGAAAATGGCGGAAGGAATTGCTGAATCAATGGGTGGCATTTGTGAAGTTTTCATTCAGAAAGGTTATCCATTCTTGAAAAACGAACCCGAATTGACTCGCAGAATGAAAGGGGCAGCCATTGAATTTATGGGTCAGGAGAATGTGATTGATTTAGATATTTGGCTCGCTGCCGAAGATTTTGCGTATTATACGCACCATGTTGATTCATGTTTTTATCGGTTGGGAACTCGCAATGAAGCAAAAGGAATTATCTCGGGCGTGCATACACCAACATTTGACATCGACGAGAGTGCTTTGGAAATCGGGGCGGGGCTAATGTCTTGGTTGGCGGTTAGTGAGTTGAGTTTGTAAGACATTTGTAGGATAGGTTTCCAACCTGTCTATTAGTGTTAATATTCGTCCAAGACAGGTTGGAAACCTATCCTACAATAACAAAAAATATGAAAAAATACATTACTTTCTTACTCGCAACGTTTATTTTTAGTTGTAAATCTGTTCCTGAAAATCAGCAAATTACGGTTGCTTCGGGTGGAGGCATTACGGGCGTATGGCACGAATATACGCTCAAAGCCGATGGTCAATTGCTTCATAAAGCCAGTAATGTGGATTCAAGTGAGGTAGTAAAAACCCTCTCAAAATCAAAAACGAAGGACTTTTTTAAGCAAATTCAGGCTTTGAAATTGAACGAAAAAGCAGCGGGAGAATCTGGCAATATGTCTTATACCGTTCAGTTTTCGGAAAGGAAAAAGTTTGCTCATAAAGTTCAATGGGGAGATACAAAAATGCCTGCAGATTCGGTGAAGACTTTTTATGATAGTTTTATGGCGTTGATGAAGTAGAGTTAAAATAAAAGATTATCAATTACCGCTAAGATACGGATGAACTATGACACACTATTTGACTTTCTCTTTTGGTGGTTTAAAATACATTTCCAATGAAAAAATTATTCCTTCTTTCCTCCCTTTTGTGTATTTCTATGATTGCATTTACACAAAATAAATTCAAAACCGTAAAGCGTTCTGATGTAATTATTTCGCAAGAATCTTCGGATAATTCGGTTGATAATTCAGAATTCAAAAACGTAATTGCTCGTCCAAAATATTTGACCAAACCCACTGATAATCAGACATACATGAATCTGATTGCTAAGAAAAGTGGTCTAAAAATTACGGTTGACGAAAACGGTATGCCTTCCATGTTAGAAGGAATTCCAAATAATATTACCAATATTAAGAAGGGCTCAGTTCGCAATGCGAGAATGTCGGCTTTGGCATCCTCTGCCTACAATTATTTAGAAGCCGTGAAGCTATATTTGAAGCTTGCCAATCCTGATGCAGAATTGAATATTTTGAACAGCGAAACGGACGAAATGGAAACAACGCATTTACGTATGCAACAATCCTTTAAAGGTGTTCACGTGTATGGAGGCGAAATGATTTTGCATAAAAAAGAGAACGAAGAAGTGTCATTATTGAATGGACATTTTTACCCCACCCCTCAAATAGAAAATATAAAGCCTTCATTGTCAGGTGATAACGTTGGAAAATTGGCAATATCGGATGTTAGCAAATCTTCCATTGTGAAACCAATGACGGCAACTGAAATGACGATTTTGAAGTATGAAAAACCTAAGACGGAGCTCATTATTTACCACCAAAGCGAAAAAGTCGATGGTGAACGTTTGGCGTATCACGTAACGGTTCGTCCAAATTTTTTAGAAAGATGGGTTTATGTAATTGATGCAAATTCGGGAGAAATCTTGGATAAATACAACTACACTTGTACGCTTGATGGTGTTGGAACGGCTACTGCCAGAGATTTAAACGGAATGAATAGAACGATAAATACTTATCAATCAGGGAGTTCTTATAATTTAATTGATGCTTCAAGAGGAATGTTTGCCAGAGGTAATAAAGTGGTAAAGGCTGATGACCCACAACGAGTCGTTTGGACGATTGATGCCACAAATTCAAAGGTGAGTGAAGATTTAACCATAAAACAAGTATCTTCCACTAACAACAGTTGGAGCAATGCAACTGCTGTTTCAGCACATTATAATGCAGGATTAGCGTATGATTATTATGAGAAAAAACACGGTCGGAAGTCTTTGAATGGCAGTGACGGAACGATTATCTCCATCATCAATATCACTGACGAAAACGGAAAAGGATTTGATAATGCCTTTTGGAACGGCGAATACATGGGCTACGGAAACGGTGGAACGGCTTTTAAACCTTTAGCTGGTGGTTTGGATGTGGCAGGACACGAAATGACCCACGGTGTTATTGAAAAAACGGCTAATTTGGAATACAAAGGGCAATCAGGGGCAATCAATGAATCTTTAGCTGATTGCTTTGGAGCATTAGTTGAAGCTAAAACAGGTAATGATTTATGGAAATTAGGAGAAGATGTGGTAGTGGCTCGTTTTTATCCAACGGGTGCTTTACGGGACTTATCGAACCCTAATAACGGGGGTAGAAGTCTGAGCGATAATGGTTATCAGCCCAAAGATATGAATCAATATTATTCAGGTTCGGAAGATAATTTTGGGGTACATATTAATTCAGGTGTGCCAAATAATGCCTTTTATCGTTTCGCTACGGCAAACGGAATGAGTCTAACAAAGGCTGAGAAAGTGTATTATCGTGCTTTGGCATTTTACTTAACTCGTACTTCAAAATTCTTGGATTTACGTCGTGCCGTTATTCAATCTGCCACCGATTTAAAAGCCTCGGCGGGCGTAACGGATGCCGACATAAACGCTGCAAAAGCGGCTTTTGATGCAGTTGGCATTACGGATGGTAATGCTCCGAATCCAACGCCTTCTAATCCAACAACCCCAGTTCCACCGACTCCAAAAGCGGATGTACCTGTTAATATCGGAACGGAAGGATTATTAAGTTACGACCCAGTTACAAAAATTCTTTATAAATCAAGCACAAAGGGAGAAGTTGACCCTACAAGTTTTGTTGAATTAGCGAAGGGTATTGTAATTGAACACAAGCCAACGGTACCAGATGATGGAACTTTTGCGTATTTTGTTCCTGCCGATGGTTTCATCAAAAGAGTAAATTTAGTAGGAACGCCAAAGGTTGAAAATGTGTCTTCGTCGGGTGTTTGGCGAAATGCCGCCGTGTCAAAAGATGGTAAAAAATTAGCGGCTTTAAGAAAATTAAGCACAACGGTAGCTACAACTGATAAACAAATTGCAGTCTTTAATTTATCGGCTGGAACGAGTAGGCTCTATACATTATATAATCCAACTTACACACAAGGCGTTAACACTGGACAAGTACAAAATGCCGATGCCATTGAATGGGATCATCAAAGTGAAAATCTGGTTTATGATGCTTTCAATATCATTAAAAATGCCGCAGGCGGAGAATCTGAGTTTTGGGATGTTGGTTTTATCAACGTCTGGAATGGTTCTAAAAATGATTATGGTTCTGGACAGATTGATAAATTATTTACCAGTTTGGATGCAGGTGAAAACATTGGAAATCCCTCATTTTCAAAAAATTCGACTAATATTATTGCCTTTGATTTTTTTATCGAAAAAGACGACCTTAATTATGTCATTGGCGTGAATACTGAACGGACGGACGGATTGGATTATATCTATGAAAATAATACCTTGGGTTATCCAGAATATTCAAGAACAGATGAATTGCTTTTGTATAATTATTTAGACGCAAAAAATATTCTGAATACTTATCAAATTTCAATGGATAAGAGTAGAATAAAAAGTATAAAAAGTTCACAAAAATATTTGATTGGTCAATCGGCTTATGCGGTTTGGTACACGGTGGGAACTCGTGCTTTACCCACAAAACAAAACCAAACGCTTAGTTTGAATAAAATTCAAGATAAATTGGTTGGCGACCCTGCTTTTGATGTAACGGTTTCAGCAAGTTCAAGTTTGGCAGTTGGTTTATCAATCGTTTATGGACCTGCCAATATTTCAAACCGACGGATTACACTCACAGGCATGGCTGGGCGGGTGAAAGTGAATGCTTTTCAAGATGGAAATAGTAGTTTTTATAACGTGGCGAGGGCAGATTCATTTTGCGTAAATCCCTTAAAACCAACAATTTCTGTGGTAAAAAAGACCGATTCAAACGGAGACTATTGGGAATACACATCAAGTTCAGCCGCAGGAAATGTTTGGTATCGTGATGATGTTATTTTGGAGTCTTTGAGAGGTTCACAGATTATTCAGGTTGTTTCAGGGTTGAAATTTAACGTACAAATTGTTACGGCAGACGGTTGTTCAAGTGCTAAATCAGACGCTCGTCAAGATGTAGCATTAACAAAACCCCTTTCATCAGAACCAGCTTTGGAGGCAAGCGTAATGGTTTCACCAAATCCAACGAGTGATGAAATACGGATTGTTGTTCCAAAGAATTTAAAGATAGAATCGGTGAAATTAAACTCTATGTCAGGCAATCAAGTAATTGAAAAACAAGGCGATAAGTCAAATATGATGACCATAAATGTTCGTAATTTGACCAGAGGAAATTATGTTTTGCAGATAATAACTAATGAAGGAATGGTGGCAAAGAAGGTGACGAAGGAGTAATATCTAAGTGCTGTCATTGCATTTGAATCCTGTCATTGCGAGTGTAGCGAAGCAATTTTTATGATTAGCGAAAAGAACCGAAAAGTCTTTCCACTAATCCACAAGATTGCATTACTACGCTCGCAATGACAATATTTAAATGAGATGTCGGCATCTTCACGCCATCTTAATCCCAATCCCTTTCATCAACATACTCGCATTAAAACTGTGACAAACGCCCGAACGGAGTTTATAATCAAACACTAAATCATCGTTTACAACCTCAGAAGAAAAGCTATAATTCTCCACAAACCCTTGATTGTCAAACTCATCACCCAATTCCACGTCATGCGTTGAGATAAAACCCGAAGCCATAGTTTTATGTAACTGCAACATCAAAGCCTTCGCACCTTCATGGCGGTCTTTGGAATTAGTCCCCTTCAATATTTCATCCAAAAAGTATAGTATTGGTAAATTACTACCAACTGCCAAAATCAACATCTTTAACCGCTTTAATTCCGCATAAAATGAAGATGTATCTTCTTCCAAAGAATCCTGCGTACGCATACTCGTAAACAATTGCATACACGAACACGCAAACGTCTCTGCACACACCACAGAACCCGCCAATGCCAACACCACATTTACTGCTACCGTCCGCTGAAAAGTACTTTTCCCCGACATATTCGAGCCTGTGATAATGATAGTCTTACCTTCGCCTACGAGTTGAATATCATTAGCAATCCGCTTAACGCTACGAATCATTGGATGGGCTAATCCTGTGGTTTTCAGCAAAATAGAATCTTCTGAAATCTCAGGTTTTACAAAATCTGGGTTAGCAAATTGTAGTCCTGCAAAACTATTTAGCGTTTCAAATTCAGCAATGGCAGACAACCACTTTGGAAGATTTTGTTGAAAAGATTTTTTCCAATTTTCTAATTTAATAAAATACTGAATATCCCAAAGAAGTGGAATGCCCATAACCAAAGCAAAAATTGGATTGGCTCGATTACCTAACTTATTCAATAGGTCTTCTAATGCCCGAATCGCAGGACTTGCTTCTGAAAGTTCAGTTTGTAAATCTTTGAGTTTTTGATGTGCAAAGGTCTCATTAACAATCAGTTCCGATAAATTGGCGTATGCTTTTAATGTACTCGAAAGGCGAATGGTTTGGTCGAGAGCGTGGCTAACGATATCATAGGTTTGTTTCAGAATGTATCCATGAAATATCAACATCAACAATGGATAACCGATGGGAACATAATCAAAAACCCAAGCTAAAATTAAGGAAACAGTGAAGTAAGGAAGAAGCTTCCCGTACTGAAAAAGAGGCTTTTTAATTGTCTCATTTTCAGACTCCTGACTCCATGAAATTAATTTTTGCGTAGGTTCAGAAACCTCCTCAATCAACATGGCGGAGGCTTCTAAATCTTGTCTGAAATCAATTTTAACCGATAATTCTTCAATGGATTCTTGTCGATTGAGAATTTCAGCTTTTTGAGATGGGTATTTTAACCAATTTGCCAACGTTAAACTACCTGTGTAAGTATGCGTTCGGTTAAGCAATTTGAAGAGCGATTGCTTCCCAAAAATATCTAAATCAGAAGCATATAAATGATTAGATTCAGCGAATTGTTCGCCCGTTTCTGTTCTGATAAAAACATTATCCAAACGTTTAATTTCATCTTCATTTAAAGTAGATAATATGCTGTTTCTATCTCGTAAATATTTTATTTTTAGATGTTTATTTACTGAAAACAAGAATATTGAAATACCAATAACTACAACTGAAATAACGTAATTACCGCTTGAATATTGATAAATTACATAGCTAATTAAGGCAATTCCTAAAAACAAAATTGCCCGAAAAATTGCCCATTGATTGTACTGTTTTTGGTATTGTTCAGCAAGGTTTTGAAAATTTACTTTTCTGGATTGGAAGGTTTCGGTTGGTATCATTTTTTAAAAATATACTAAAAGACCCATCAGATTTTAGTCATTTGATGGGTCTTTTAAATTTGTTAAGTAATATTTTGAGGAGATATTTTTTCTTTAAATTTTCGATAAATTTCATTAATTGAAAGCCAAATAACGGAGAATCCTCCCACAATAATATAAAATTGTTCGTTATTACCAATTTCTTTAATGGACGTTCCATTATAATTAAAGAAAATGTAAATTACACGGACACAGGGAGGAATAGAGGTTGTAGCAAGTAAAAGAATGATTGCATCTGGCAATTGAGGGATAGACTTTTTCCAGTAAGATAAAATAATGTAGATGGAAACGATAACAAAACCCAATAAATAAGAAATTTGCGTGTAGGACATGAAATTTAGTTTTTCTTGTAAAAAAATAAATATAAAACTATTCCAAGAACAGTAAAAAAACCTAAAAGTCCACCCACAATAATTCCAGTTCCACCAAATATCCCGCCCAGAGAAGCACCGCCTGCCGCCCCGATGACAGGTTTAGTTTCTAATTCATAATATCTATTTACTTTGTCCATTTTATATTGTTTTTTCAAAATTAATAACATTCAAACTGATAAACAAGTTTCGCTAATTTATTGATTATCTAATATTCATTATCTCGTCATAGTCAACAAATTTAACTCCACTAAGTCCTTGATTAGCAAATCGTTGCATGGCTTTTGCAACATCTTCGGCTTCAATTCCGTGATATTTACGAAGGCTTCCAAACATCAAAGGTGAAAGAAGATTGAATGCCACTTTTCCGATTTTTTCACCTAACCGAGATTCTTCTCTATCGCCCAAAAGCATGGAAGGACGAACACTCACAAAGTTCTGGAAATTAAGCGATTGTATCTTTTTTTCTAAGTCTCCTTTCGTTCTGAGATAAAAATTTGAAGACTCATAATTAGCCCCAACTGACGAAACCAAAATGTATTGTTTCACGCCATTAATTTTGGCAATTTTCCCGATTTCGTAGGGATAAGTACAATCAATTTTATATTGATTTTCCTTTGAACCAGCCTTTGCCAAAGTTGTTCCCATCGCACAAAACAAATCATCCCCCACAATCTTTGAGACATCCAATTTATCAAAATTAATAACCTCTTGAATGAGCTTTGAATGACTGATATTTAAGGGTTTACGTAATAATAAAACCACTTTTAAATAATTGGGATTCTCGCAAATTTGTTTCACAAGTGTACTACCGACTAAGCCCGTAGCACCAATAATGATGGCTGTTTTCATGTGTTAATTACTTAGTTACTGAAAATTGGTTATTTGTCATTGGAAATTAGTTATTCGTTACTGGTTATCATTAAAATACAGACTACCAAAAAAGTCGATTTCCCTTCCCCAATAACCATTAACCAGTAACTAAGCCCCACCCAATTCCCCATTTCGCCAAGCGGTAACGCATCGAAACCCGAAGAACGCCCAAACCATACTTTGAACTGCGGGCAAAGTTGATGGAAGATGCTTCGTCAAAATATTTGGTTGGGCAGGTAACTTCCGCAATTTCAAAACCTTGCCAAAAAATTTGGGCAATCATTTCATTATCAAACACAAAATCATCATCGCATTTTTGGAAGGGTACTTTTTCCAAAACTTCTCTCGAAAATGCTCTGTAACCTGTGTGATATTCAGACAATTTTTGAGATAACATAATATTTTGAAAAAGTGTTAAGAAACGGTTAGCAATATATTTATACATCGGCATTCCACCTTTCAAAGCTCCTTTCCCCAAAATTCTCGAACCAAAAACCACTGGATAAAGTCCATTGCCAATAATTGTAATCATGGCAGGCAATAAAAGTGGAGTATATTGATAATCAGGATGAACCATAATCACAATATCAGCACCCAATTCAAGGGCTTTATTGTAACAGGTTTTCTGGTTTCCGCCGTAGCCTTTATTAATATCATGGCGAACTATATGCTTAATTCCCAATGACTTAGCAATTTCGGAAGTGTTATCTGGACTGTGATCATCAACCAAAATTACGTCATCAACAAGGTCGAACGGAATTTCACGGTAAGTTTTTTCAAGCGTAAGGGCAGCCTTGTACGCAGGCATTACAACGATAACTTTTTTATTATTGTACATCTATGGAATGGATTTTTGAGGGTTTGATTTAAGGTTATTCATGCAAAGTTCTTAACAAATTGAATACCAAGTTGCATTCTTGACGGAAAGAATCTAATTTCTAAATAAACTTTAATATCCTCAAACCAAAAAATAGAAAAATGTATCAAAAAATATCCAATTTTTTCAGTAAAGATTCTTCGTTGAACAAAATTTTGTGGCTTGGAATTGTTCTTCGTATTTTGGTATTTATTGTGATGAATCCGCAAGGTCCCGATGCACATTTTGAAGTGTTGGATTTTATGCTGAAAAATCATCGTCTGCCTCGTACAAATGAGCTTTTTTTAGCTTGCCATCCCCCATTATATTATCTGACTGCCTTTCCTTTTTATGTAAATGGAGGATTAAAATTGGTTGAATTTTACGGACTAATCACTTCTTGTTTGAATTTATGGTTGATGGCTAAATTAGTAAAAATGACCATTAAAGATGTAGAGATTCGTAACCTAAGTTTCCTGTTAGCTACCTTTTTAGGAACATATCTCATTTATTCATTATTCGTTTCAAATGATACTCTTTCGGTTTTAATGGGTACTTGGATTTTTTACAATCTCATTAAATATCTCCGAGAACAAACACTTAAAAATACGGTAATTCTCTCATTATCAACGGGTTTAGCATTACTTACGAAATCTACTTTCATCCCTTTCGTACCCATAATTTTGATAGTAATTTTCTTGGTAAACTTTCGTAAACCGTTCTGGAAAATGGTTTATACAATGATTTTGTGTGGGGCAATAATCGGTTTTTCAGGGACGTATAAATTCGTAGAAAATTACCGATGGCAACATAAAATTTTTGTACATAACCTTGATATTTTTAAATTACCGAGTAATTCGATTTTCTATCAGGGACCTCAGAGTTACTACAATATCAACATTCTTACACTCATAAAAAACCCCAATTTATCATCCAGAAACCCAAGTATTCATTCAGCACCCTTGTTGATGTACGGCACCTTTTGGTATAAACATCAGTATTTTGAGAATAACTTAACCTTTGGAAATTATTCAGGTTTTCGATATATTGGCAGTATCTTTTACATTTTGGGAATATTGCCTACTATCCTGATTTTCATGGGTTTAGCTTTATTATTTAGACAAGGTTTTATGTTGTTATTTTTTACTTGGAAACAACAATATGGCACTATTATTTTCTGGGAAAAAATCTTTCGAGCCACTTGTTTAGTATTACTCTTAGGAAGTGTTGCCACCATGTTTACAGGCGTCATCAAATACAATGATTGGGCTTTTATGCACACGAGATTGTTAGCACACGTTTTTTATCCAACCGTTTTAGTATTAGCAACGGGATTAAGTTTTATAAAAAGAAATAAACCCAATTTGTTGAAATATTTAACCTTAAATTTGACCCTTTTTGCGGTATTGTCAATATTTTATTTCTCCGTAGAAAGTGCCGTAATAGCTTGGAATTGGCTATATTACGGTGATAAAGACGAAATTCAATGGTATGTCAATAAAAGTTTAGGGTTGTGAAATTAGCAAGTACAAGTAGACTGATACAATAAAATTGGTAAAAGTCTCCTGACTTGAACCAAACGAGCCTCTGGCTCAATGTAAAAATGCAAGAAAATAAATTACAAAAAGTACTTAAATCATACCAAAAAAGACTCACTAATTTAACTTCAAGAAACAAATCTTTGTTGTTGCTGAACCTCTCTGCCGAACAATTTTTGGACATTCACGAACTTGATTTCTTGCAAAATAAACCCTCATTTAATGTCATAGAGCAACTAATCGCTCAAAAAAATTCTATTTCTCTTTGTGAAATTCACGACCCCCGTTGTGAACGTATAAATGAAGTAAGTAAGCGATTACGCAAAATTTCAAGAACCGAAAAATTCATTGAAGAAGAACGTGGTTCGGAAGATTTATACGTTGGTTATCCCATCATCAAAGGCAAGTTTTCGGATGGAACGGTTGTTCGTTGCCCATTATTATTTTTTCCTGTTACGATAGTCCAAAAAGATGCTCAGATTTGGCAATTACAAGCCAGAAATGAATCCGTAATGCTCAATCGCAGTTTCCTTTTGGCTTACTCACATTTCAATCAACTCCAAATTTCGGATGAATTTTTGGAACATAGTTTTGAGGATTTTTCAAAAGATTCACTCGAATTTAGAACGCAGTTATATGAGTTTTTAAAAGATTCCCCTTTGAATATTAATTTTAATAAAGAACTGTTTGCCGATACTTTACATCATTTTGAAAAGCAATTAAAGTCAGATTTAGAGCTTTCAGAGAATAACGGAGAATTAAAATTATATCCCCAAGCGGTCTTGGGAATTTTTCCACAAGCAGGATCATTTTTAGTGCCTGATTATGAAGCGTTAGTGGAAGCAAGCTATAAGGAGGAAGAAGGAATGAGGAAAGAAGACGAAATTGAGCATTTTGAAAATGAAGGATTAGAGTCCCTTTTCCCCAATCCCCAATCCTCCAACTCACTAATCACTAAACTCAAAGAAGAAAATCTCCTAACCCCTTTCGCTGTTGATGC
Source organism: Arcicella sp. (assembly GCA_043756925.1). Lineage (GTDB taxonomy): Bacteria > Bacteroidota > Bacteroidia > Cytophagales > Spirosomataceae > Arcicella. The sequence goes on from JAYVRF010000069.1 coordinate 12,012, forward strand.
TTCGCAGGAATTGGCACTGCAGCAAATAAAATTGGGAATTTCAATGGTGGTTCAAGGACCGCCTGGCACGGGAAAATCCCAATTGATTTGTAATCTAATTGCAGATTTTACGGCTCGAGGTAAAAAAGTTTTAGTCGTTTCTCAAAAACGAGCGGCTTTGGATGTCGTACAGGAACGTCTCGCAAAAGCAGGTATGCAACCGTTTGTAGGTAATATTCACGATTTCAAAAATGACCGTAAAACCTTGTACGCTCAGATTTTGAATCAAATTGAACAAATTGAGGATTATCAAAAGCAAAATCAGAGCCTTGATGCGATATTTTTAGAAAGAAATTTCACCCAAGAAAGCCGTCAAATTGATAAAATTTCTGAGACTTTGCAAGCGTTTAAAGATGCCCTTTTTGATGTTTCAGAATGTGGCGTTTCGGTTAAAGAATTATACCTGACAAGTTCACCAAATCAACCTTTTTTGAATTTAAAAGAAGATTATAAACAGTTAAAATTTAATGAGATAAATGATTTCTTAAAGAAATTTGGGAGGTATTATGTATATGATGATAAACTTTCTCCTGTGGTCGGAGTCCCCAATTACAACAGTTCCGAATTTTGGCGAAACAGATTACCTTTCCAAAATCGTCAATATTCAGAAATAGCACAGATTTTAAAAGTGATTCAAGAAGTGCATGATTTTGGACAAAACCTTGAAAAAGAGTCGTTAGAAATTCTACAAAATACCCTAAATTTTAATCAATTAGAAAAGATTTCAGGTGAAAAAGAGCATTTACAAAACCTACTGTTGACAATTGGTGACGAGAAAATATATCAGGTTTTTAGTAGAAATATTCAAGAAAAAATTAAACTTAATAGCTCAAAAATTGGAGAATTAGAAGCTCAAGTGGGTCAGTTTTTTGCAGGACAAGGCATTGAAATCACACTACAATCTACTCAATTATTACCTTTTCTTTCAAAATTAAACGAAGCGATTGATACAAAATCTAATTTAATTGGAGGATTAGTTTGGAGTTTCTTTTCAAAGGAAAAGATTAATATTCAGAATGTTACGATGGCAAATGGATTAAGCCTTTCAGTAGAAGATTTACAAAAGTTGCAACAAAGAATCCAAAACCGTGTTGGTTTGGAACAATGGTGGAACGAGTGGGGATATTTGTTTGGCGAATCAGTTGGTGATGAAGAACCCACTTGGCTACGGAAAGGATATCGTTGGTTCGAGCGTCGTTTTCAACAATTATATGAAACTGAAAAAGTACATAAAATTTGGAGACCTTTGGTGAAAATATTGCCTCTATCTCCCCAAAAAACAGCATGGGACGACTTTCAAAAACAAATCAACTTTCTAATTCAAAAATCACAGCAACTAATTGATAGTCAGGCAGTTTGGAATAATTATTTGTCTAAGAATCAAATAGAAATTATTTCTCACAGGTCATTGAACGTCGTGGAGGTTAAACCCACAGTGGAACTGCTCCACGACGTGGGTAAAAATTACTTACCCAACATAATTAATTTCCTAAAAGAAAACTTCGATTTAATGCAAGAATCGGATAATTTGAAGGTATTATTTAGTCGTTCGGAATGGGCAATGATTGAATTGTTTTCATCGGAGAAAGAACCTTTAACGAGTTTTCTAAATAGTTTAAAATTAGCTTGGATTGAACATATCGAAGATAAGTATCCAATTTTAAGAGGTGTTAGTTCTTTGAAAATGAGTCAATTAGAAAATGATTTGCAAGATTCAGTTCAGAAAAAACAAACCTTTAGTCAAGAGATTTTATTGTTGAAATTACGAGAATTAACTTACCAAAATTTAGAGAAAAACCGACTTCAAAATACCATAACTTACCGTGATTTAAAACATCAAGTTTCTAAAAAACGAAAATTGTGGTCAGTTCGGAAATTAATTACTGAATATTCGGAAGAAATGTTTAAACTTGTTCCATGTTGGTTAGCTTCTCCCGAAACAGTTTCTGCAATTTTTCAATTAGAACGCAACTTCGATTTAGTCATTTTTGACGAAGCCTCACAGTGTTTTGCCGAACAAGGAATTCCTGCATTGTACAGGGGCAAGCAAGTGGTTATTGCGGGTGATTCTAAACAATTGCAACCCAATGATTTATACAGAGTTAGGTTTGAAAATGATACTGACGACAACCCCGAATTGGAAGTGGATTCGCTATTGGATTTGGCTTGTCAGTATTTACCACAAACGCAATTGAGAGGTCATTATCGAAGCAAATCTTTGGACTTAATAGATTTTTCTAATCAGTATTTTTATAAAAATATTTTGTCATTATTACCTGATTTTCAAGAGATTAACTTGCAAAAACCAGCCATTCAATATTTGAAAGTGGATGGTATTTGGGAAAATAATACTAACCCTATCGAAGCAGAAGCCGTTTGGGATTTAGTAGATAAACTGAATCAAAAATACCCCGAAAAATCTATCGGCATTGTTACTTTTAATGCAAAGCAGCAGGGCTTTATTCAGGACTTATTTGAGGCAAAAACCTTAAAATTTGACCATCCACTTTTTATCAAAAACATCGAAAATGTACAAGGAGATGAACGAGATATTATCATTTTCTCTATCGGATATGCTCCTGATGCAAAAGGCAAAATGGCAATGCAATTTGGTTCTTTAAATGGACAAGGAGGCGAAAATCGCTTGAATGTAGCAGTTACTCGTGCGAGAGAAAAAATCTATCTTATCAGTAGTATTTTACCGAACCAGTTACGAGTAGAAGAAGTTCAGAACGAAGGACCAAGATTACTGAAAAGTTATTTAGAATATGCTTTAAAAGTATCAGAAGGAAATTATAAACCACAAGCTCATCGTTCAGAAAATTATCGGGCTGATTGGTTGTTGAAAGAACAAATTTTACGAGACAATGACCAATATATCAAAGAGTTACCATTTGCAGACGTAACCGTAAAAAATCAAAATATTTACGAATCTTTAATTTTAACGGATGATGATTTATACTACGAACACCTTTCACCAAAGGAAACATTTGCTTACATTCCTGCGGGTTTGCGGGCAAAAGGTTGGAAATTTGAAAGAATTTTTAGTCGTAATTTTTGGAAGAAGTAAGCCTATCCATGCGACTCAGTCTGAATTTAACAAAATGAAAAATATTATACTTCATCTCCGCATACCCTTTTCATTATTCCTCATGCCAGTTTTTTGGTTTGCGATTAGTCAGTCTCAAAACCCTGATTGGGGCATCACAGCAGGGCTTTTTTTGGTATTGCATTTACTAATTTATCCCGCTTCAAATGCCTACAATAGTTATTTTGACAAAGATGAAGGTCCGATTGGTGGACTCGAAAATCCTCCACCTGTTAATCTTGCACTATTCTATGTTGCATGGGTTTTGGATATTGTAGCGTTCGTCGTGGCGTATTTCTTAGGAGGTTGGATTTTGAGTGTGGCTTTAATTATTTATAGCTCCATTTCAAAGGCATATTCTAATGATAAAATACGGCTAAAAAAATACCCGATCATCAGTTGGTTAACCGTTGGATTTTTTCAAGGAGCTTTTACGTATTTAACTGTAATTCATACAGTTGATAAGGTTTCGTTAAGCGAAATTTTACAAAATAAGTACCTTTTCCCAGCCATTTTAAGTAGCCTAAATCTTTTAGGATTCTATCCCATGACTCAGATTTATCAGCATGGAGAAGATGCCCGTAGAGGTGATATGACAATGAGTAGATTGTTGGGAATTAAAGGCACTTTTATCTTCACAGCGAGTATTTTTCTATTCGTAACAATTGCATTTTTCTTCTATTTTAAAGGCGTTCAAATCTATAATTTCCCCGCTTTTTGGGTTTACCTTATAGTGATGTCTCCTGTATTAATTTATTTCAATTTATGGTTTTTAAAAGTACTTAAAAACGAAAACCAAGCCGATTTTCACCACACAATGCGGTTAAATATGCTTGGTTCAGTTTGTTTGAATTTGTTTTTTATTTTGTTGTTAATCAGTAGATTATGAGGTAAACAATTAATATTTCGAGTGCGGGTTCATCCGTAGTCTAATTTTGAGTGGAACAATTTTTCTTAATTCGGTAATTTATCTCTATATCCATAAACCCAAGTCCCAAAAATGGCTGAAAGTAGCGTTACCATAATTACGCCAAAACCACTTCCAATTTGTGCAAAAAGCGGTTCTGGACATACACCAGTAATTGCCCAGCCGAAGCCAAAAATTAGCCCACCATAAATCTGTCCTTTTTGGAATTTTTTGGGAGCAATACCAATTTTTTCACCCGATAATATTTTGATATTCAGTCGTTTAATTAATTGAATAGAAATTATGCCTACCACCACAGCCGTACCAATTACGCCATACATATGAAAATTCGTGAGCCTGAACATCTCGTGAATGCTGAACCAAGAAATGATTTCAGATTTGACGGCAATAATGCCAAAAAATGTCCCTGCAACAATGTATTTTAAGTTTTAAGAATCCTATTATTTATAAATAAAATCGTGATGCACGCTAAAACCGTCTCAAAGCCATCTCCGAAATCGTCTGACCAATTGATAATGAGGCAGTTGCGGCTGGTGATGGAGCATTCAAAATGTTGATTACTTTTTCGTCTTCAATAATGGCAAAATCGTCTAAAAGTCCTCCCGTGCGGTCGCAGGCTTGGGCTCTCACACCTGCACCACCTTCAATCAGGTCTTCTTCTTGAATCTCAGGAATTAACTCTTGCAAGGCTTTGGTGAAGGCTGACTTCGAGAAACTTCTGTACATTTCGCCCAAGCCCATTTCCCAATATTTTACTGCCACTTTTTGGAATCCTCCCCACGTGAGGGTTTCCCATAATTCTTTGGCGTTGATGTCCATTTTTTTGTAACCTTCTTTTCTGAATGCTAACACGGCATTGGGTCCCGCTTCCACGCCACCTTTCATCATGCGAGTGAAGTGCACGCCCAAAAATGGAAAATTAGGGTCTGGAACGGGATAAATCAGGTTTTTGACTAAATAATGTTTCTCAGGACGAATCTTAAAATACTCACCTCTGAACGGGACGATTCTGACATCAATTGGAGTATCTTGCGACATTTGAGCCACTTTATCAGAATATAATCCCGCACAATTTATTACCAATTTAGTCTCGTAAGTATTACGTTCAGTTTTCACAATTGATAACGAATTCCCTTTGGTAATACCCGTAACTTTTTCATTAAATTGCAGGTCAGTTCCCAAATTACGCAGTTTTTCCGCCATTTTCTGACTCATCACTTTATAATCCACGATGCCCGTTTGCGGCACCCACAAGCCTTCTAAACAAGAAACATAAGGCTCATATTCTTTCACTTCCGAAGCTGAAATTTTACGAACTCCTGCCAATCCATTTTGTTGCGCACGCACAAATAAATCATCTATTTGCTTACTTTGGTCGGCTTTTGTTGCCACTACTACTTTTCCCGTAATTTCGTAAGGAATATTTTCTTGCTGACAAAATTCAATCAGTTGATGATAGCCTTTTATACAGTTGGTCGCTTTCAACGAACCTGGTTTATAGTACAGTCCCGAGTGAATTACCCCCGAATTATTTCCCGTTTGGTGCATCGCCACCTCACGTTCTTTTTCGAGTAATAAAATCTTCATATCAGGGCGTTGTTCCTTGATTCTGAGTGCCGTGGCGAGTCCCACAATTCCTCCACCGATGACAATAATGTCGTGCTGCATAGTATTCTTTGGGGATTTAGGGATTGATGGAATTAGAGGTTCAGGGAAATACAATGGTGTAATCTTTCCTAAATCCCATCAACCCCAAACCCCCACCCTTTATGGTTAATTTTCAATTACAAAGATAATCAAAAAGCCCCGCAAGATGTTTGAAATCTTGCAGGGCTTTTTGTGCTTAAATAAATAGAAATCGCTTAGAAATCATCTTAAATCCTATTATTACGCTTTTTGTATTTTCGTTCGTTACTCCTGCAAATGTAGCGGGAACCAACACTCTTTTTTGTCCATTATTAAATTTTATAGTATCAGTAGCTAAGACGGTTAATGAAGTATCTGTTAGGGTATTTATATCAAAATCATTTGCTTCTGCCTTAATGAAAATATTAGATTTTTTATCATTATTAACACATTTCCCTGTTTCTTTTGCAAACATTTTGTCATTAGCATCATAACTTTCAATTACCCCATCTTTTGTAAATAACTGATAATCATCTGGGGTTGTACTAATAGAAAAATTGTTGAGTGATGCAATTTTATTTAGACCATAAATGACTGATTTTTCCCCATTTATAACCAAATAAACTTCCCGATAACCCCATTTACGGGCAGTTAAAGCGGTTTTTGTGATGTATTTCCTGTTGTTCTGTCAGTAGTAAAAGTTCCTGTTGCACCGATACTCGTTCCAGTACCACCATTTATGGATTCGTTTGGCGTAATTCTTTCATCACAACCTTGTAAAAAAATAGCAGTAGAAGCTAAGCAAATTAGTGGTAGTTTTTCACTTTTTTAAATTTATTCCACAAGTATATTATTCAAATATCAAATTGGTACAAAAGAAAACGCAACTGTATATTCCGTACTCGTTTCTGGTAAACTCAAACTTTTTAATTTCGACAACCAATCAGCATCCGTGTTAGTCCCCTTTTTAAAAGTAACAGAAATTTCTAATTTAGTTTTACTAATTATTACGACATCAAAAACTATCCCTGCTCCTCCTGAATCAGTAATTGTTAATTGTTTTTCATCTTTTGAAAGTACCCATTTCCCTTTGTTTACGGTTGCTTTAAATTCAGTTTCATGGGAACCGTCCTTTTTATAAGTCACTTTCGTAGTTGCAAAATCAGAACTGAGTCCAATGGAATTTGGTCTTGAAAATTGAGCAATTGTTTTTCCTCCCCCCCTCACCAAAACCTCATTATATTGCCAAGATTTTGCCGTTAAAATTTCGGTCGTCGTTGAAGACGTTGGCGGAACAGGAGGAGTTTTTGGCGGTTCAATTTCTACTGGCGTTGTTTTTGGCGTAATTCTTTCATCGCAACTTTGTAAAATCGTTGTTGTAATTATGAGTGTTAAAAGCAGGAATCTTTTCATGGGATTAGTCTATTAAATTCGTCAAGATATTTACTTTAAGTAGTTATTAAATTATAAATTATTAAGTTGTTAATTTAAAAATAGAAATAAGCTATTGATTATCAAATAGTTACATTAAAATTCGTAACTTTAATTAACATAAACTATTTCTCAACGGGTACTTACAAAGGAAAATTTTAGTAATTTGTTTTGTAAAATAACTCATGCTTAGACCATTACATTTACATTCTAACGAAGAACACATCTTTAAGTATATGTTTTTCGTTAGAATTTAAAAAATGATAATCAAAAATCAGTCCCAAATTATGAAAAATGTCTTCTTGTTCTGTTTTTTTATTTTTCTTCTAATTAACCAGCAAATTATCGCTCAAAATAAATCCCAAGAATTCGTTAAAAAATATAGATTTCAACTCAGAGCTTATGACTATGAAACCCGTGATGATTTGGATGGAACATACATTAAATTATACAATCTAACCAAGAAAAATTTAGCTGATTCTGCCGTTGTGGTCAATGGATATGCTACTTTTATGCTTGAAAAAGGCAACGATTATGACCTTATTGGACAACGGGCTCGCTACATGACACGCCGTGCAAATTTCAATGCCGCTTGTTATTTGCAAGACCCCAAAAAGGTGTTTTGCGTTTCAGGAATTGACATTGAAAACGTAACTAAACAAGAAGATGGTACTGATTTGGTAGAAGGTGCAATTGCGATGAAAAAAATTAAAATAAACGATTCTTTCAAAATTGAGAACATTCGTTACGACCTCAATAAATGGGAAATTCGCTCCGATGCAGTAAAAGAATTGGATAATTTAGTACAAATTCTGAAAGATAATCCTGGCATTGTAGTTGAATTAGGTTCCCATACAGACTGCCGTGCAAGTGACCCTTACAATCTAAATCTTTCTCAAAAAAGGGCGGGAGCTGCGGTCGAATACATCATTAAAAAAGGAAAAATTCCTCAAAATAGAATTTCGACAAGAGGTTACGGTGAAACAAAATTGTTAAATAAGTGTGATGACGGTGTGGCTTGTTCAGAAGTTGAACACGCCATAAATCGCAGAACAGAAATCAGGATTAAGGGGTATTTAGTGGATGGAATTTCCGTAGATTTGAAGGGTGGAACTGCGGTTTCGGGGGATAAGAACTAAAATAAACTCATAGAAAAGTGCAAATGTTGGCGGACATTTGCACTTAACAGACTTAGCGGAGTCTGTGCGAAAAATGAATAAATGGTTAATTTACTTCATTGCGACATAATAATGATGTGATTAAATGCTTTACAAATGTGAATCTTCAAACGAAAGCATCAATAATTCAGAATTTTCGAGTGCCTCCACAAATTCAATGCTTGGTTTTTGGGTGGTAAAACTCGGAATAGAACTAATGAAAATGTTTTCACATCCCAAAAAGCGGGTGCTTTCCTTACCTTCAATTAGGTAATATACCCTAAAAATACCCTTCACAACAAAACCAGACTCCGTAGCAATTTTGCCAGGTTTGTACAGATGTTCTCCTTTTTTAAGTTTCCTTAAACGAAAAAAGTGCCACACTTCGTCCAACTCATTATCAGAAAAATCAATAAAAAATCGGAAGAAATTTCGGAGCTGTGGTATCATAGCAGTGGCTTACTTGTAGGGCTATTTAGTTAAAACTAAGATGAAGACATTAGATGTGTTGATAAGTAACAAGCTTTTTATACATTAAATTTTGCTTTTTAATTTAAAGGCTTAATAACCGTAAAATAATCTTTACACAAAAAAAATGTACCTTTGTATAGAAAAACCGCTACTATTTGCGTTCACATAATACAACATCCTATCGTTACTTTTGGGTATGAAAAAATACTATTATCAACTATTAATTTCTTTAATTTTTATATTTCCTAATTTCCACGTCCAGGCAGAGAATACGCTTGGTGGCACACTTGATTTTACGCATAAAGGCGGTAATAATTTTAATGTAAAAGCTACTATTTACGTTGATAAAGCTTCAAAATCAACTTCTCCAGATCTTTATCAAGGGTTCATTCCAGCAAAAATTTATTCAAAAGGAGCTACCGCAGCGGGAGATGTCTTTGTGCAAACCATCAATATAAATTTTCTTTCCAGAGTAGATGATTTTCCTTACGAGAATCAAGCCTGTGCTTCCTCTGTCCCTATTTCTACTTCTAAGATTATTTATTCGAGTGACATTACTCTCAATAAATCAACATTTAATAATCCGAACGGTTATTATCTTGTGTGTATTGACGGAAATAGAAATGCAACTACCAATGCCAACACTACTTTTATAGGAATGACGCTTTATTTAGAATTCCCTGCCTTGAACGTTTCAGATAATTCAAGTCCTGTGTTTGACCTTAAAAAAGGATTTGTAGCGTGTGTTAATCAGCCTTTATCTAACGTTGATTTGAGTGCGAGTGATGCAGATGCTGGGGACACCAGAACGTATAGATTGGTTAATCCATATTCTGGTGCAGGTGCTTCAAGTGTTGCTGGTAAACAAGGATATATCAACAGTATTGTTCCTCGAAATCCATTTTCAAATTCCTATATTTTAGTCCCTTTCCTTGCTGGTTTTTCTGCTACAAGCCCCATCACAGGAACGGGTATTAGCCTCAATCCAACAACGGGTTTTTTGACGGGAACACCCACCCAAGTTGGGAAATATTTAATCTGCGTGGAATGTCGAGAATTCAGAGGAGGCGTACAAATCGGTTCAAATAGACAAGATTTTCAGATTGTAGTTGATAATTGTACAAATCCCAAACCCAAAATTTATTTAGAAGGCAACAACCCCACAATCCATGAAACCTCAGCCGTTATTTGCGATGGTTCGTTCAGAATTTTGGAAACTGTTAATAATACTAATTTTACTTATGTTTGGAAAAAAGATGGTATTGTGATGCCTGGGGCAGATAAATATCAACTGAAAGTGCTTTATGCAAATGCAGGAAAATACACAGTAATTGTTACTCGCACAGGCAATTGTGCTGGAACAGAAACATCCTTAGAAACAGAATTACGCCCGCAAGCGGGTGAGAATATTAAATTAACCGTTGCAGACAGTACAGTTTGCAGTAATGCCGTTCCAGTGGTTTTAACGATTGAACAAAATTCAAAGGGGGCAGCACTCAGTAATTTCAGAAAACAATGGTACAATAATAATGTGCTTATTCCCAATATATTTTCACAATCTCACATTGTTTCAACTTCTGGAAAATACAAGGTGATTGTAACTGATTTTACAACTGGAAGCAGTAAATGTACTTATGAGGCTTTTAAAGAAATTATTGTTACGCCCATTCCAACGCCTACAATTACAAATGTTACGGGTAAAATCGCCGTCTGTCAAGGAGAAACTGTGAAATTAAGAGTTGCTTCAGTTGAAAATGGCGTTAAATATCAATGGGTACGAAACAGCGTCGATTTTGCCACAACGACCGATTTGGACGTAACTTCAACAGGGGCTTACAAACTCAAAGCAACAAGTACGGAAAATACTGATTGTGAGATTTATGCACCAACAGAAATTAATATTGCAGTAAATCCTTTTCCAACCGTAATTTTTGATGATATAAAACCAGTTTGTACTTCAAAATCTGCGAAGGTTGATTTGCGGAATTTAGTTAGTCCTGCTTATGACCCTGCGTTAGGTACATTTTCGGGTACGGGCGTAAATGGCTATGAATTTAACCCAACGGTTTCTGGATATGGTTCATTTCCAATTACTTATACATACAAAACGCTCGTAGGTTGTGGAAAAGAGGCTTCAAAAACTGCCATCGTTGATTTATCGCCTACCGTGAAATTGGGAAATGACCTAACGATTTTTAGAGGGGATACTCTCAGATTGAAAAGTGTGGGAAGTACGGGCAGTAAATATGTCTATGATTGGACTCCCGCAACGAGTTTAAGTTCGCCCAATATTCCGCAACCCATTGCTAATCCTGATGTTACAACGGAATACGTGGTAAAGGTTACTTCCATTTTAGGTAAATGTACGGCAACTGATAAAATTTTGATAACGGTAAGGTCTATCTTGAAAATACCAGGAGCTTTTACACCCAACAGTGATACCATCAATGATACTTGGGCAATTTTGGATAATAATCGAGAATTTAATGACTACCCAGATATTGAAGTAAAGATTTTTAACCGTTGGGGTGGCGAAATATTTAGTTCAATTGGTTCAGGGGCGTATCAGACCAAACCTTTTGATGGCATCCAAAACGGACAAAGGCTTCCCGCAGGAACCTATTTTTACGTTATAAAACCAAGTCCAGACGTGCCAAGTTTAACGGGATATGTAACGATTGTGAGGTAACAGTTGTTACGTTTTAAATTGTAGGTTGCTAATTTAGCACGTGTTGACAACCTAAAACGTAACGACTTAATAACTTAAAAAAGATGCAAGGTTTATTAGATCAAGAATTCAATGAAGGTGGCATAATAATCACCAAAGTAGATGACCTCATCAATTGGGCGAGGTTGAGTTCATTGTGGCCCATGGGTTTTGGATTGGCTTGTTGTGCCATCGAAATGATGCAAACCATGGCTTCTGGCTATGATTTAGACCGTTTTGGAGTTTTCCCAAGACCTTCGCCCCGACAGTCGGACGTGATGATTGTGGCAGGAACCGTAACTTTCAAAATGGCAGACCGCATTAGAAGATTGTACGAACAAATGCCCGAACCACGCTACGTAATTTCGATGGGAAGTTGCTCCAACTGCGGCGGTCCTTATTGGGAACACGGCTATCATGTAGTGAAAGGAGTTGATAGAATTATTCCCGTAGATGTGTATGTTCCAGGCTGTCCACCACGCCCAGAAGCCTTGATTGGTGGTTTTTTGAAATTACAAGAGAAAATTAGAAGTGAAAGTTTAGTTGCTCCGAAGGCACTTTTGGAGATGGAAATGGAAGAAGAGAGGAATCAAAAGCCTGCGTTTGCGGTTGTTTAAAACATGATACAAAAATTTACGGACATATTAACAAATTCCTTCGGCGAAGATATAATTTTCCAAGCTGACCATCAATGCCTGACTGTACCGACAGCACGCATTGCAGAAGTTTGTATGCTCCTGCACACGCACGAAGAATGTTATTTTGATATGCTTTCGTGCCTAACGGGTCTGGATAATGGCCTAGAAAAAAGCACAATGGAAGTGATTTATAATCTCTATTCCATTCCTTTTGAGTATTCTTTGATGTTGAAAGTAATAATTGAAAGAAATAAAGAAAATGAGCCTTTGCCCGAAGTGCCAAGTGTAAGTCATATTTGGCGAACTGCCGATTGGCACGAACGTGAAGTCTTTGATTTAATGGGAATAAGTTTTAGTAATCATCCAGATTTAAGGAGAATTTTACTGCCCGAAGATTGGGTGGGGCATCCGCTACGCAAGGATTATCAAGCTCAGGAATATTATCATGGCATTCAAGTGAAGTATTGATATTATGCGATTGATGGCATGACTCAAAGTCATGCCATCAATGAGTTTCAGAATATAAAGTATACAGTTTTTTTTAATTAGTGCTTAAAGTGTCTCACACCTGTCATCACCATTGCCACACCCTTGGCATCGCAATAAGCAATTGAATCTTTGTCTTTAATTGAACCTCCAGGTTGTGTAACTGCCGTTATTCCAGCTTTATGAGCTATTTCTACACAGTCTGGAAAAGGGAAAAACGCATCCGAAGCCATAACCGCACCTTTCAAATCAAAACCAAATTCAGCCGCTTTTTCGATGGCTTGTTTTAAGGCATCAACTCTTGACGTTTGTCCAACGCCCGAAGCCAATAATTGCCCTTCTTTGGCTAAAATAATCGTATTTGATTTAGTGTGTTTGCAAATTTTCAAAGCAAATTCTAAGGCTCTCATCTCTGAATCTGTGGGAGCTTTTTCAGTAACCGTCTTAAAATTTGCAATTTTTTCCGTTGATAAATCTTTATCTTGTTCCAAAACACCATTCAACAATGTTTTAAACATCATTTTTGAAACTTGTATTTCCTTGCGTTTTAACAAAATGCGGTTCTTTTTGGATCTTAGCACTACCAAAGCCTCTTCCGTAAAATCTGGAGCAATTAATATCTCAAAAAATAAAGAATTCATTTCTTCCGCCGATGCTTTATCAACCGTTCCGTTGGTTGCCAAAACGCCCCCAAATGCTGAAATTGTATCACAAGCGAAAGCATTTTTGTAGGCTTCATGTACAGTTGGAGCAGTTGCCACACCACAAGCATTGGTATGTTTTATGATGACAAAAGAGGTATCTTCAAATTCATCCAATAACGTAATACAGGCATCAACATCTACTAAATTGTTGTATGACAGTTCTTTACCGTGCAATTTATCAAAGAGTGAATCTAAATTTCCGTAAAATATAGCCGATTGATGGGGGTTTTCACCGTAACGTAAGCCGTTTTGTGGTAATGATTTAAAATCGTAAATATCCGTTTTATTACCCTTAAAATAAGCGTGAATGGCAGTATCGTAATGCGAAGACGTACCGAATGCCAACATCGCAAAACGCTTACGATCGGAAAGGTCAGTAGCACAATTTTTAGTTTCCAAAATCGAAAGAACGTCAGCGTATTGTGTTCGTGACGAAACAATAAACACATCATTGAAATTTTTAGCCGCTCCACGAATGAGGGAAATACCACCAATGTCAATTTTTTCAATAATATCATCATCTGAAGCACCACTCTTCACGGTTTCTTCAAAAGGGTACAAATCAACAATTACTAAATCAATCGAAGGAATTTCGTATTGAGCGGCAGTTTCCATATCTCCCTGATTATCACGACGATACAAGATTCCACCGAATACTTTTGGGTGAAGAGTTTTTACTCTTCCGCCAAAAATTGAAGGATAACTGGTTAGGTCTTCAACCGCTGTAACGGGAATTCCTAAATCTTCAATGAACGTTTGCGTGCCACCTGTCGAATATAATTTTACGCCATTTTTATGAAGTAATTCAACAATCGGAGCGAGTCCGTCTTTGTAATAAACCGAAATGAGAGCAGATTGGATTTTTTTGGATTCCATTGTTTGTTTTGGGGGTTAGGGGTTGGGATTTAGAGGTTAGCACGCTAAATACTAACTTCTGAATTCCACCTCCTAATTGAATGAGGTGCAAAATTACGTAATTTCAATTAAAGCGGACAAAATTTGCTTTTATAATCTGAATAAAAACGAAAAGCGAGTTCTCCAATTAAGGAAAACTCGCTTTTGAACTTTAACTTTATTGTTAACCAACCAAAATGATACGGTCTGATTTACGTTCAACTAATCCTTTTTCTTTGGCATCTAATTTTGGGTAAATGAAATTTACAATCTTTACTCCTCTCTTTAAATTCTTAACGTCAATTGCCATTTTTTTATCAGCATCAAATTGCTTCTTCTCAAATATTTCAGAGACATTTACCGATAATTCCTGATTTCCAGTTTTGTCATCGTAAATATTAATTGACATTGGTAAAACCTCTTTGTGTTCGATGTTATCAAAACTAATAGATAAAACGTCTTTTACATTATCACTTGAGTAAATACGATACCCAGATTGGGCAGTAAATGTGGGATTGCGAGAACCTGAACCACAATAACCACTGGCATTCATGTAAAATGTAACTGATTGACCTGAACCCAAATTGAACGTTCCACTATCATTATTATAGCCACTTGGAGAAAAATAAGCATTCGAATTACTTGGATTCCAATTAATTGGAGATAAAAGTGCGTTAGAAGGAATATTGGTATATACGTTGTGACCTCCCGAAGAAACAAAATTAACGGTGTTTACAGTATTACCCCAATCGTAAGTCATATTTTGTAAATTGGCATTTACACATCTTCCATAATAGGTTAAGGGGTCATCTGGTTTATAACCAGGGGGAACATTTGTGGTATTATGAATATACCTTCCTGCTTCTCCCCATTTAGAAATACATACGCCTGGCGTTGATGTTGTAACGGCTGAGTGGTCTCCTTGAAACGAAACCCTTAATCCTTCTCCCGTAGTATTTGATGTTTGAACATAACTGTTATCAAGCCAGAATTCATCATCTCCTGGTGAATTTAACCAATAATCACCACCACCATCATATTTAATCCAAGCATAACCATGACAATTATATGAACGTGTAGGCTCATCTAATTTTGTAACATTAGGAAAATAAGTTTGTTGATACCAATTGGCAAAGTCATACTCATATTGAGTAAGAGCAGGATAATTACCAATATAGGATGATGGTATATTCGTACCATTTGGTGTAGTTTGTGAGAAGGAAATTCTACTAATGAGAATTAATAAAAATAGTATCGCTGATAGATTTTTCATAATTATATATTTTTAGAATTTAGGATAAAAAGTTGAAATTTTTCTGCCGTATAAAACTCGAATTTCTTTACGATTTAAAACATAATCTTTGTATTTTTCAAAACGTTCAAGGGAAGTCTCAAAATCTAACTTTGTCCCATCACAATAATATTGATGAATATTAGAAGAGGAACTAAGGAATGATTGTATTTCAATGACCTTATTACTTTTATATTCAAACAAAACTATTCCCATTCCTTCGGGAGTATACGGTTGATTCATTTTCATTTTTTCTACTAACCAAGGTAAATCTGTCATTGGGTTTTTAGTACCACAAACTAAATCAAGATTCGAAGGATCATCTGAGATGCTCTCTTTTGTGCATGATATCAAAATTAATGACATCATTATCATTTTAATAATATTTTTCATGTCGATATTTATTTTAGTGTTTTCGCAAAATTTTCACATTCTAACAAGATATCATCAACAATTTTCGAGTCTGAAATTAACATTTTATCTTCAAATATTCGTTTTATATTTCTTGTCTTTTCATCATTCTCTGTCTCTTTTTTACCAAGAAGAACTGCATATCTATTAGCAACAAAAGCTGAGGTCATTTTACCCCTAAATCCAAAAATATAACTATATTTATCTTTCTCCTTAGATTTTTGCAGAATTAACTTCAATATTTTTACATATTGTTCAGGAGTGAATTTAGGCATTAATCTATCATTACATATGATGAGTTCGATAGCACAGTAATGTGTTTTGAATTCTGTTTTTTCTAATTTCTTAGTATAAATTTCAACCTCTGATACTTGCTTCTTTTCATAATATTTTAGGAATGTATCAGATACATCTTTTCGTTTAAAGAGTTCTACAAAACCGTTAAACCCAATAATCGTATTTGAAACTCCCTCATATAAACTATTTGAGTAAATATAGGAATTCAAAAACGGATAATTCAGGCAAACTCTCAACAATTCCTCAGTACTGATAGTTTTCAACACTTTTTCAGGCATCTGTAAATCCCTTACAATATCAGGAGTGTTCTGATAGGATTTCCATTTTTCAGTCCCAGGCTTAATTGGGTAATCCCAAGTCGGATTTTGAGCATAACTATTGAGTGTAATAATACTCAATAGTTGGAAGATAAGAATTTTCATAAGCGTTTGCTTCATGGCGTTTTTTGGTTTTAGATAATTGGAGAAATTAAAATGATGTAATAGTAAGTTATTAGGAGAAACAGTTGGCTGCCTACATACCAATGCGAATATCACTAATACAGTAATAGACGTAATTAACTTAAAAAGGGTTGTATTAGTAATTTTTTATTTTTAGACTTTTACATTGTATCGGTTTCAATGTTAGCGGCTTATAAAAACAGGGAGATGAAATAAAATAATCAGGCATATTAGGCTCTAAAACGTTTTATTATTTAAATGTACGTATTTATACAATCACTGCCAAATTTTTTGTGTTAAGTTTTCAAGGTAGTTATGTTATTATAATGTTGTAAGTGATTCTTGAATTTACTTCGATATTTCTTATCAGAACATTTTAACAATCATCTCCTACATTTTTTGTATTTTTGTAAAACAGCAATTTCAAAAATCATGGGATATAGCAATTTTAGAAAGATAAAAACGGTCAGTAAAAAATTTAATATTGACGTGGCAATGGCTCGGTTATTTGAAAATGTGCCTAATGTTGAACCAAGTCCATGGTTAGTTGAGACACTCCAAATGTCGGAGTTAATGCCTTTGATGAATGAAAAAACCAAGTCTGAACGCATTGTTTCGCCTATTTTATTAGAAATTGTAAAATCGTATGCCGATAGAATTACGCTTTTTTCAGGGGAAAGTATTGACATTCGCCCCGAGGATGATTTGGCGGGGGAATGTGATTTCTTTTTTGCACTGCATCCTCCGAAACCCTTTATTGATACGCCCATTATTTCACTAACCGAAGCAAAAGACGAAGATATGGAATACGGTGTTGGACAATGTGCCGCCCAAATGTATGGAGCAAGATTATACAATGAAGCCGAGGGTAAAAATATTCCTTTTATATACGGATGTGCAACGGATGGCGTGGAATGGCAATTTTTGAAATTAGAGAACAATTCCTATTTTATTGACCGTAAAATTTACACAGATATTCGAGAGATTTTAGGAGTTTGGCACAGAATTATGCAATCTTATTTGGTAAAGTAAAAGAGGAATAGCAACTTATTTCAGTGAAGTTTTTACTTGAAAAATTATTATCTTTGCAAATATTTTCTTAGAACGAACATAAAATCAATATTTTAACAAATTACAAATGAAAAAATTATCCCTAATCGTATGCGGAAGTTTGTTGGCAATCGGAGCAATATCTTGTGATAAAGCTGGCAATAAAGGCACTGCAACGGCTTCGACGGCAACGACCACTAAAATTGAAGTAGAAAAGAAGACAGTTTATGTAAATACGGATTCATTATTATCTGGGTATCAGTTTTACAAAGACGCTCAAAAAGAGTTTGAAAACAAAGGCTACCGTTTGCAGGTGGACTTGGGACAACGTGAAAAAGGGCTTCAAAACGAATTGCAAGCCATTCAGCAAAGAGCTCAAACCATGACACAAGCAGAATTACAAGGTGCCGATATGATGTTAAAGAAAAAAGGAGCTGAATTACAGCAATATAGTCAACAACGTCAGCAAGTTTTAGCGGCAGAGCAAGCCAAAAAAATGCAAGAATTGTACGCTAATATTCGTGAATATGTGAAGAAACATAATGCAGAAAATAACTTTGAATTTGTGTTGGGATATACCACAGCGGGCGGAGGAATTTTATTCGCCGATGAAACAGCCGACAGAACTAAGCAAATTGTGGATGGTTTAAATACTGAATATGCAGATAAGAAAAAAACAACACCCGCACCTGTTGCACCTGCGAAGAAATAATTTAAGTCTAATTATTCTGAAAAGCCTTCTCAAATGATTTGAGAAGGCTTTTTTTATGGAGCGAAATCTACGGAAGTTATCCTTTTGAAGGACGACTGCCGTGTTTAAGTAATTACATAACCTATTATTCAATTACCTTTGCACCATGGATTATTTTAAAAAATTACTGGATTTACTGAAAATTGAACGGAATGAAGACCGTGAACAATATAAAAGATTAACCGAATCATCATCCGTTTCAGACCGTCGTGCTAATGGTTTAACGTGGTTTCCTGTGGCAATTCGAGGTTCGGAAATAGGTCGGGGGGATTATTTGACGATTGAATTGGAACGAACTACCCATCAAGATGTTTTTCACCAATTTCGTTCTGGGATGCCTGCGGTCTTCTTCACCAACCATGACCCCAAAAAAGATAGAATTGAAGGCATAATTTCTCATCAAAATGGCAATAAATTAAAAATTACCATCAAAGACGATGAACTGCCCGAATGGAGTAAAGATGGAAAGTTGGGCGTTGATTTATTGTTTGATGATAATAGTTATGAAGAGATGAATGATGCCCTCAAAACAGCATCTGAGTTGGGTGATAAAAGTACGTTGATTCAGGTTTTGACGGGAGAGAAAAATCCAACATTTAATTTATTATTTGATGACGTTGTAAAGGTTCAAAACCTTAACAACGTTAAAATATCGACTTCAAAATTAAACGAATCTCAATTGAATGCCGTTGATAAAATTCTATCCGCCAATGAATTAGCGATTGTTCATGGCCCTCCTGGAACGGGGAAAACCACCACTTTAATTCAAGCAATTAAGGCATTAATTAAACAGGAAAATCAGAAAATTTTGGTGGTCGCTCCCAGCAATACAGCCGTTGATTTATTGAGTGAAAAATTATCAGAAGAAGGGCTAAATGTGCTTCGGGTGGGTAATCCTGCGAGAGTGTCTGAGCGATTACAGAGACTCACTTTGGAAGCAAAAATGGCGGAACATGATTATTTGAAGGAAACAAAACGTTTGAAAAAACAAGCGATGGAATTTAAGAATATGGCCCACAAATACAAGAAAAGTTTTGGTAAATCTGAACGTGACCAACGCAAAGCCTTGTTTGATGAAGCCCATAAAATTATGAAGGAAGTTGGCAATACTGAACAATATATTATTGATGATATTGTCTCGAAAACGCAAGTAATCACGGCTACACTCGTGGGGGCAAATCATTATACAATTAGAAATTTGCAGTACAATACCGTAGTCATTGATGAAGCTGGGCAAGCCCTTGAACCTGCCTGTTGGATTCCGATTTTGAAAGCAAAAAAGGTGATTTTAGCGGGCGACCATTGCCAATTATCCCCCACGATAAAGTCAAATGAAGCGGCAAAAATTGGACTGAGTGAAACGCTTTTGGAGAAGTGCATAAAACTCTATCCAGAGGCGGTTACTTTACTCGAAGAACAATATCGCATGCACTCAACTATCATGGGATATTCGTCTTCATTTTTTTATCAAGATAAGTTAAAAGCTCATCATTCAGTGGCGAAATCTTTACTTTTTGATAATGATTTTCCACTACTTTTTATTGATACGGCGGGTTGTGGATTTGAAGAAAAATTGGAAGGAACCAGTAGTACAAATCCCGATGAAGCGGCTTTTACGTTTAAACATATCAATTTGTTTATTAACGAGTTAAGTAAAAAATATACCGTTGAAAACTTTCCGAGTATTGCCGTAATTTCCCCTTACAAACAACAAATAAATCTATTAAAAACACAATTTGAACACAGTCCAGATTTACAGAAATACAAGGAAAATATTAGCGTAAATACCATTGATAGTTTTCAAGGACAAGAGCGAGATATTGTGTATATAAGTCTGACGAGGAGCAATGATAAAGGCGAAATCGGTT
>JAYVRF010000070.1:0-8992 GCA_043756925.1 Arcicella sp.
TTCTATTTTTTTCATGCTTATCGTTTGTATCGGCTCAGAAAAAATACAAGGTAAAAGTTACTACATTGGACAATAAAGTCTATAAAGGTTTAATGTTCCAATTTAGAGATAAAGATTTTTTAATCCTGCCCAATTCAGTTCATTGGGATTTTAATGTCAAAGAAAATAATATTCCACGAACAAAATTATTCGATTTTGGAATTATCAAAGATATTAAAATAAGAAGAAAAGGTAGTTTTGCAAAAGGTGCTGTTATTGGATTTGTTTCGGGGATGATATTGGCAGTCTTTGCAACCAAAAGTTTTTCGAGAGATATAAATTTAACTTTGGAGAGTAGACTTTTAGGTGGATTAGCTGTGTTATCATTTGGTTTATATGGTTCTCCTGTTATTGGAGGAATAATTGGGGGTTCTTACCCTCATAAATTTGAAGTAAAAAAAGATTCAACATTTATCCAAAAATTAAAAACAGAGCTAAAGAAATACGAGTGGTATCGTGCCGATGAAAGTGTGTTGAAATAACAAATGACAAATAACTCAATTAAAGTTTTCGCCCCTGCAACGGTGGCTAATGTTGCTTGCGGATTTGATATTTTCGGTTTTGCCGTTGATAATCCTGGTGATGAAATCGTCTTGAAAAAGTCTAATGCCAAAGGTGTAAAAATCTTGAGTATTGAAGGGGATGATGGTCGTTTACCATTGGATGCAGAAAAAAATACGGCAGGAATTGCCATCATCAAATTTTTGGAAGCGATTGGCGAAAAAGGTCAAGGTTTTGAAATGAATCTTAAAAAATTAATGCCTTTGGGTTCGGGTTTAGGTTCATCGGCTGCTTCGGCGGTAGCAGGAGTTTTTGCCGCTAATGAATTGATGGGCAGACCTTTGGCTCAAAAAGATTTATTGCCTTTTGCGATGGAAGGGGAAAGAATCGCTTGCGGTTCTGCTCATGCCGATAATGTTGGACCGAGTTTGATGGGTGGTTTTGTCGTCATTCGTTCTTACGAACCGTTGGATATTATCCAATTAAAAACACCCAAAGAATTATATGCAACCATTGTTCACCCACACATTGAGGTAAATACGAAGGATGCTCGTAATATTCTGAAAAGAGAGATTTCTTTGAAAAATACAATTACGCAAATGGGGAATGTGGCGGGTTTAGTAGCAGGTTTGATGTTGCCCGATTATGATTTGATTTCAAGAAGTTTGGTTGATGTGATTATCGAACCCATCCGTTCAATTTTGATTCCACAGTTCGATGATGTCAAAAATGCGGCTTTGGATAATGGGGCTTTAGGTTGTTCAATTTCTGGTTCGGGTCCTTCGATGTTTGCTTTGTCGAAAGACTTATTTACGGCAAATCGGGTTGGAAAGGCAATGCAAGACGGTTTTGCCAAAGTTGGGATTGGTTCAGAATGTTATGTTTCGGGAATTAACCAAGCGGGACCTGTGGTGTTGAGTTGATATAAGCAGAACAAGTTTCCACACTGTCAAATCATGAATAATCTGACAGGTTGAAAACTTGTCTTATAAAAAACCTGCAAGAATTCATTTCGTGCAGGTTTTTTGTTGTCTCAAATCATCATTCAAGACGTTTCAAATCATTTTTTAAAGCGTTTTAGGGGTTTTAAAGATGAAACTTTGACCTATCAATTCAACGAAAACAATTTATAGACATGAAAACGCAAATCAAAAAAATCATTATTACCTTTTTAAGTCAAGCCCAATCAGAACCTACCCGTGTCAGTTTCATCATTAAAAATCCGTCCATGAAAGGTAAAACAGTTGATTTTAAGAGTTACAGTTTTGCCCACGAAAGATTTGGCTGGTTATGGATATGGACTAAATGGCTTAGCTTCACACGCCGTTAATTTACCCGTTCTCGTGTACGTTTTTCAAGAAAAAAATGGGAAAAATGAACTGTTATTTGTCATAACTGAGAAAGATAACGGCAAGACGTTCAATGTTAATGAGGATTATGAAATTAGTCGAGAGTAGTACCTTGAAGCGGCACGTGCTGAGATGAACCAACGGAGTTTTGATAAAGTAAAGGATGACAACTCGGTTGAAGGTATCGCTAAGAAAAAGGGGGTTAAATTGGTAAACATCAATATAAAAGGCTCTTCTTGGTTACCTTCAATGGCTCATGTGCGTTACGAATTGCCTTGGGAAAACGATAATCAATTAGGATTTTCTGGTTCAGTAAGTAAATTTAATGGTAGAGATTTAACGCTTCCAGTTGGTACTAAAATCTATCATTGTAGCGATAAGTTTTGGAGTAAAAGTGCAAAATTTACTGAAAAACTTATCTTGACGGTGGATGATACAAAAGATGATTTAACGGTTGTATTAAACTGATTTTTAATTAATTACATAAATTTTAACGGCGGTTTTCGCTCTCAAATCATGAAAATTTATTCTCAAAAATCATCACTCCTTCATATTCTGCCAACTGGTATTCAGATTTATTATTAGCATTGCCACGCATTATTGGCTGTTATTTTTTAGCCGTTAATTTTGGCGGAAGTAAATTTCCTTGCCCAGAATGGTTTATTCAAGATATGGTAAAATTTGGTGGCGTATTCGCCATGTTTCCTACCTTTTTTGCATGGGCTGCGGTGTTAGCGGAAACCTTTGGCGGTGCATTATTAGTGTTGGGATTATTCACCCGTTTTGTAGGATTCACGGTGATGATAATAATGTTAGTGGCAATTTTCTTCCAAAAATGGGGTGGCGAAGTGTGGGAAATGTTGCCTGCCATGGGTTTTCTTTGGATTTCAATTTACGCTGTCGTGATGGGTTCGGGAAGATTTGGGATTGACCATTTTAGTACTCAAATTTTTTTTAGCGAAATAAAAATAATCTCTTGAAAATAAGATAGATAGGCAACCCAATAATCCCCCCAATACCATCTGCCAAAGCATCTTTCCAATCAAAACTACGATGAAAATGCTTGGGTAGACTGCCTTGCCAAAACTCAACCCCAATTCCATAAATTACTGCAACGATAAGAATTAGCCAGTATTTTGAAGATTGAAAAAACCAAAAAAATGTAAATCCAGCAAAGGCAATGAAGTGACTTATTTTATCATTCGGTTGCCCTGTTGGTAAACTTTCGCTTGGCAGTGTACAAAGAGCAAATATCAAAACAGTCCAAAAAATGGCTGTATATTTGGAATTGAGAAGATTATTTAACGATTTCATAGCACAAATTTACAATGAAAAACAGTTTTGAAGATATATACGAAGTAGTAAAATTAATCCCAGCGGGTAGAGTGACTTCCTACGGAGCAATTGCAGAATATTTAGGTTCAAAAGGTGGTGCAAGGTTTGTAGGTTGGGCAATGAACGCAAGTCATGGCGACCCAAATGTTCCCGCTCACCGAGTGGTTAATCGTGCGGGCGTGCTGACAGGTAAGAATTTTTTTGGAGGTAATAGAATGCAAGAACTACTTGAAAATGAAGGACTTATGATTGAAAATGATAAAATAAAAAACTTTAAAAATGTCTACTGGATTCCGAAAGAAGAGTTGCTTTGATTAGGTATAAGGTATTATGTCGTAGGTATGAGGTTACCGAATAAGTATTTTGTAGTTATTGATAGAATACCTCATACCTACGCTCGGCATGGTTTTTGTTTCCTTTTAACCGAATTAACTTATCCCGCCACGGGTAGTTAATCGTTTTAAAGCTAAGGATTTAATAAAAATTTATGCAAACGGAAAAGAATTTACTTCGTGGCGGACTTATTGGGGTGTCATGCTTTTTGGTAGTCATGCTTTTTGCTTTCTCCTATCAAAAACTCAAAAAAATCGGTCTCAATGTCGAATATACTCCCACAGCTTCTGTTGGAGAAGAGGTCAAATTTCTATTTACAGCGGGCGATAATGTCCAAAGAATTAAAATATTTTCGGATAAAGGAAGTCTTGGAACGATAAAAACAGTTCAGAACAAAGCGGAATTGAGTTTTACGTTTGGTTTTTCGAGTACGAAACGATTGAGGTTTGTGGGTATTTCCTCAACGAATGATACGGTCAGTGTGGTTTATGGAGAAATCGCCATTACTGGAAAATCATTGGGAAGTGTAGTTGTTATTCAAAATGAGCCTCAAAGTAGTGCTTCAATTAACAATGAACCAACTGTTTCTACTACTAATCCCTTGCCAACTACCAACTTAAGATTCAATCCTACGCCTTTTGAAGACCCTTTCAACGGTAAAAATCAGAACGTTTATGGAACGGCAATCGGACATCCAACGCAGGATGAAGCCCGTGCATTTTTGGAAGACATCAAGCCAATTGCCATTGAATTAGGACAAAAATATCAAATTCCAGCCAGCGTTGTGATGGCAATGGCGGCAATGGAAAGTGGCTATGGATACAGTAGAAACGCCGTTTTTGCCAATAATTTCTTTGGAATAAAACAGTGGTGGGGCAACGAAAACAATGCTTTTCAATTAAAAGGACAGCCCGATGAATATGAAGGGAAAGTGGCAATTTTGAAACGTTCAGACGATGGGCAAATTATCTACGACGAAAACCGAAGACCTGATAATTGGTACAAACGTTTTGGTTCGAGACGTGAGTGTATTGAGTTTTTGGTCGAAGAAGTTTTCCTGCATAAGACGGGAGCATGGAAGCGTGATTACTCAGATATTGCCAGGTTCTACCGTGGACAATTGGCGGTAGGTGTAGAGAAATATTCAGCCGCTTACACCTTCATTTACTCCGTGGGCGAGCGTGGATATACCCACAAAGGAGGCAAGTTTTATGCTGATAGAGTGATGAAAGTGGTGGATAGATATGGTTTGATTGAAAATGATTAGTGAATTTTTTATAATAGACCTCCTGCGAAAGTATTCTTAAATCGTAAAAAAGCATCTTTTTGACTACAAATTGATTAAATTTTTCAACCGTAGCGACGCTATGCTTTTAAAACTAAATCAATTTTCGCTCAAAAATTTGCAATTTTTCAATCATAAAATACTTTCGAAGGAGGTCTAATACAAAATTTCAATAGCCAACACTATTTTGATTATTTTCACTAATTTTGGTTTTAAACCCAATTAAATTCCAATAGCGGACTCGAAACCCCATATCCTAAAGTCATGGCAAAAAAATCTCCTTATAAAAGCAATCCTAATAAACCCATAATACAAAGTTTAGATATTATTTCTCCCAAAAGTATTTTTGATATCTCAATCTTTAAGCATCCAGTTTTTGAAGGAATCCTTATTCTTAGTTTTTGTTTGCTGATAATATTAATTAGGAAAAACTTCTTAGCCATTCCTTTTGAAAGAGATGAGGGAGCTTATATCTTATTTGGCAGAGAATTGTTAAATGGAAAAACCCCTTATATTGACTTTTTTGATACTCGTTTACCATTTATTTTTTATATGTATGGGCTTGTAGCAACTTTTGGAACAACCGTTGTGGCAACAGCAAAATTCTTTGTGGCTGTTGAAATATTTACGACAATTATTTTATTCTTTGTAATTAAATCAATTTTTGGTAAAGCAAGTGCTTGGACGGGTTGTATTGCCTACGCACTTTTAACGCTCAATCCAGCAATTAACGGTTTCACCCGACAATCAGAATATTTAGTTAATTTATGGACAGTCTTAGGCTTGTACTTTTCATTCAAAAATTGCTCAAATAAAAATCTTATAACAATTTTTCTTAGTGGAGTCTGTTTTACCTTGGCAATGATGATTAAGCATAATGCCGTTTTCTTGGTGATTTATGGCGGACTTTCTTTAATAATAAATGAATATTTCGAAAATAAATCGCTTAAAAAATTTATGTTTGAAAGTGTCGGAAGTTATGCAATTGGTTGTGCAGTTGTAGTGATTTTTCTGTTTGGTATAATTGCAATGCAACGAGGAACGGACGATATGCTATACTGGGCTTTTACACACTCAAAAATTTATATTTCAAGGGTATCATTCGATATGAACTATTTTCAAACCGTTGTGAATAATATTCTAAGTAACTATAAATTTTTCTTTTATAGTGCTTTTGTAAGTTTTATTTTAATACTTATCATTCCAATCAATATTAAAACTAAAACAAATATTGCTTTATTAACCATTCTTTCTGTTTTCATGGTTTTTCCTGGGAATCAATTTTATGGTCATTATTTTATTATGACAATGCCAGCAATGGCACTTTTGATTGGTTTTTTGTTCGGGGGAATTTCCTTGGACAAATTCAAAAATGCTGAAAATTTTATCAAAATTGCGGGAATACTAATCTTTTTATTTGGTGTTTTTATTCACTTAAAAAATAGGAAAGAACTTTACTTTTCGCCCGATTATACAAGCATCATTAAAAACACTTATGGCAATAATCCCTTCTTGGAAAGTGTGGAAATAGCAGAAAAAATTAAGCCCGAATTAAAACCTGATGATTATTTAGGGGTTTTGGGTTCAGAGCAAGAAATATTTTTATACACCAACACAAAACCTGCTTCAAAACACACAATTGCTTATCATCTCATGGTTGATACTACAATTTCAGCGAATCCAATAAAATGGCAAAAGGAATATATAAGCGAAGTTGAGAAGAATAAACCCGCTTTTTTTGTTTTCTATCGAGTGGGAATGTCATTCCTGAGAACTCCCTATAGTTGCTCTCGTATTTTTGACTGGGTAGGCAATTACTTAAATGTAAATTACGATTTCTATGGTGCAGTTGATATTACTCCCAACGAATCAAAATATTTTTGGGGCAAAGATGCCATTAAAAACCTTTCAAAAGAAGAAGATACAATATTGATTTTTAAAAGAAAATATTTCAAAAAAGTTCGGTCAAATCACGTGATTTGACTAATCGTTAAGAAATGGTTTATGTTATTTGAAATCTAAAAATTATTTATAACTACACGATAATCAGCAATTTATGAGTATTTTTAACTTAAAATTTATTGATTTAAAACTTAACGACTACTTACCAACCTTTTATTTCGTATCGTTTAGTCGTATTTGATTTTGTGAAAACATCAAAATTTCAAATACCGCTGCCCCCCAAGCCCTCGCATTTGTCGCACAATAAAAGTCGTTCGTCTCTGCACATAATTAGAAGGATTAGCGATTGAAAAACGGTTTGGGCTTGGCAAAACTGCAGCAATTCGGGCGGCTTCGGTGCGGGATAAACTTTTTGCTTCGTGTCCATAGAATCGGAGGGAAGCGGCTTCAACACCAAAGGTCATTTTACCTGTTTCGGCAACGTTGAGATAAACCTCTAAAATACGTTCTTTACCCCAAATTAATTCTATCATAAAAGTAAAATATACCTCTAAAACCTTTCTAATGTAACTCCTGCCTTGCCAAAGGAAGACGTTTTTTGCTACCTGCTGCGAAATTGTACTGGCTCCTTTGATGCGTTTCCCTTTTAAATTATGACGAAAAGCCCCGTACATGGCATCAAAATCAAAGCCGTTATGGTCGGGAAAAAGTTGATCTTCTGCCGCTACAACTGCCAAAGCGGCTTCCTTTGAAATATTGTCGTATGATTCCCAATCTGAATGAATTTCAGAGTCTTTACCGTTAAAAAGTGCCGTGAACTTGCGGTCAATCATGGTGGGCGTAACCCACACGGGAACAAACTTTAGCAGAATAATGGTAACTACAGAAACACCGAATCCGTAAAGAATAAATTTAATAAAATTGATGAGAATGATTTGGACAATGGGATAACGTTCGCCAAAAGCCTCGAAGCGTTTCCAACGACTCAACTTTGGTTTTGAGTTTTGGTTTTTTTCTTCGGAAGGAGGAGGGTTTCTAATTGTATTTTTTGCCATTGTTTTCAAAGTTATCAGTGGTTGGAAAATAACCTAATTATGCTTTGTATTACAAAATTACGATTCTTTTGTTTTAGATATATATGTGAAAATGCTTTTTGCCATAATTTGAAGGAACTTCCCGAAAGTTTAAAACCTTCGGGAAGTTGAACGAAAAATCAGGGTATTTTATTAATCAGATGCTCTTTCATAATCATAAAAACAAATCACTTGCAATTCTATCGGCAAATAATTTTCCTTTGTAAGTCAATAAAAGCGTATCGTTTTCAATTATTAAAAACCCTTCTCGAATATTTTTTTCTAATTCGAATTGATTTTCTTTTTGAAAGATATTATTTGATAATGTATTGATTTTAAGAATATTACAACCCCATTTTGTTCTTAAACCCGTCAAAAGGTATTCATTTACTTGGTCTTCGATGGTCAAAATTTCAACTTCGGCGGGAACAATATTTTGTTGTAATTTCTTCAAATAGGCAACATTATTTGAAATATTATATTGCCGACTCGTAAGGTTAAAACTGTGTGCCGAAGGTCCAATTCCTAAGTATTTTGACTGTTGCCAATAACTCGTATTATGTCTCGAATAACTTTCATTTTTGGCAAAACTGCAAATTTCGTATTGTTCAAAACCACTTTGAATCAAATGATTAACCAACATTTCAAACTGTTTGGCGGCATAATCATCATCAATTACTTGTATTTTTCCTTGTTTTACCCACTTAGCAAAAACTGTTTTTGGTTCAATCGTAAGGCAATAAGCGGATATATGATTAGTATTTAAAGCCGTAGCTTTTTGCAAATCTAACTCAAAAATGGCATGGTTTTCAGAAGGAATAGCGTAGATTAAATCAATGGTAATATTCTCAATACCAATATCTTGCGATAATTTTACGCAATTCTCAGCTTCTTGACCATTATGAATTCTATTGAGACTTTTAAGATGCGGTTCATGGAAAGATTGTATGCCGATACTCAACCGATTGATGTAATACTTTTTGAATAATTGTAGTTTTTCCTTGGTCAAATCATCGGGGTTGGCTTCGAGGGTTATTTCAGCATTTGGTTTGATGTTGAAATACTTAGAAATGGTCTCAAAAATCTGAATAAAATCGGTTTCTTCCAATAACGAAGGCGTGCCTCCTCCAAAGTAAATTGTCTCTAAATTTTTGTCTTGAAGGTAATCTTTTTGC
>JAYVRF010000071.1:0-8937 GCA_043756925.1 Arcicella sp.
ATTCTGTTTTGATATATAATTCATAAAACCTATTGTGTGAACCAGAATGTGTTTTTGAGTTAAAATCATTCAATTCTAATAAAGCTCTCACAGCGTCAAAATAAGCGTAATAGCATCAATTGATTGCTCCTTTTACAAAATAAAGATTCAATAAAGCCTTTGCTTCATTTAAACATTCTTCTGCAAGTTCGATAAGCTCATTCATAAATTACAATTCCTTCTCTTCTAACGTTCCTATAAAATAATCTATCAGAAAACATATATCTATCAATCGTTACAGGTAAAATTGAAATTAAGACATTAAATTGTTCTTTTATTTCAGTAATTAACTGTCCTACAATACCAACTTTTTCTGGTTGTAATTTACTGTCATTCAAAATAATCATGAAATCAATATCAGACTCTTCGTGTTGTTCTCCACGGGCATAAGAGCCATAAAGAATAACTTTTGAAAGTCTTTCTCCGTAACGATTTTTCATTTTTTCAATAAAAACCTTCGATATGGATTCTATATTTTCCATGAATAACTTTAAAAGTCATTAAGTGTCTAAGTTTTAAATTATTAAGTTTGGTCAGTAAACAACTTATTAACTTAATACAGCGTTTAATAAGTTTTCATTCATGAAAATTACAACACGACTTTCAAGATTTATAAAATTGATATGATTGTCAGGTTCAATCCTTTTTAATCAAATTAATCTTGCAAATCGTGTTCTGAAAAAGTACACGAAAATTCATTAAACGCCGTACTTAATAACTTAAAACTTAACAACTTTATTTTAAGCGTATTTTGGAGCTACTTCTTTCGATACTTTCGTTAAAACATCAGTCAAAGAATCATCAAATTTTCCAGCTTTCAAGGCTTCCATCGTTGATTTTTGCGTTGCGTTCATCACGTTTACAAAATCTTTTTCAAAAGCACGAACATTTGAAACCGCTACTTTATCTAAAAGACCTTTTGTCGAAAGGAAAATCATTGCTACTTGCTCTTCAACTCTTTGTGGAGCACCATTTGGTTGCTTCAACATTTCTAAGTTACGCTTACCACGCTCAATTGTTAATTTTGTAGAAGCATCAAGGTCTGAACCAAACTTGGCAAAAGCCTCCAATTCACGGAACTGTGCTTGGTCAAGTTTCAATGTTCCTGCAACTTTCTTCATTGATTTAATCTGAGCATTACCACCCACACGTGAAACCGAAATTCCTACGTTAATGGCAGGACGGATACCTGCGTTGAAAAGATTGGTTTCTAAGAAAATCTGACCGTCGGTAATTGAGATTACGTTGGTAGGAATATAGGCAGAAACGTCACCCGCTTGGGTTTCAATGATTGGAAGAGCTGTCAATGAACCACCACCTTTTACCAAATGCTTGATAGAATCTGGAAGGTCGTTCATGTTTCTTGCAATTTCATCGGAAGAATTAATCTTGGCAGCACGTTCTAATAAACGACTGTGAAGATAAAAAACGTCTCCTGGATATGCTTCACGCCCTGGAGGACGACGAAGTAAAAGGGAAACTTCACGGTATGAAACCGCTTGTTTCGATAAATCATCATAAATAATTAAAGCAGGGCGACCTGTATCACGGAAGAATTCACCGATGGCAGCACCCGTAAATGGAGCGTAGAATTGCATCGCTGCTGGTTCAGATGAACCTGCCGCTACAATTACGGTATAGTCCATTGCACCCGCCTTGCGAAGTGTTTGTTCAATTTGCTTAATCGTTGAAGACTTTTGTCCACAAGCTACATATATGCAATACACAGGATTACCTGCTTCAAAGTATTCTTTTTGGTTAATAATGGTATCAATACAAACGGTAGTTTTACCAGTCTGACGGTCACCAATAACCAATTCCCGTTGTCCACGACCCACTGGAATCATCGCATCAATCGCTTTGATACCCGTTTGCATTGGTTCAGTAACTGGCTGACGGAAAATTTCGCCTGGTGCTTTACGCTCCAAAGGCATTTCGTATAAATCACCTGTAATTGGACCGTTACCATCAACTGGTTCTCCGAGTGTGTTCACTACACGACCGCAAATACCGTCTCCTACTTTGATAGATGCAATTTCGTCGGTACGTCTTACGGTATCTCCTTCTTTGATTCCAGAAGCGTCCCCCAACAATACTGCTCCAACGTTATCTTCTTCGAGGTTCAAAACAAGGGCTTTCAATCCGTTTCCAAAAACGACTAATTCACCTGCTTGTACTTTCGTTAGTCCGTAAATACGGGCTACACCATCACCGATTTGCAATACGGTACCTACTTCTTGAAGTTCAGCTTCTGACTTTGCTCCCGAGAGTTGTTCTCTCAAAATTGCTGATACTTCATCTGGTCTGACTGATGCCATTATTATAAGTTTTTTTGTGATTTTTGTTCAATGAGAAATTTGTGGATTAGGAATTGGGGGTTAGGGATTAGGTGGAAAAATTCTAAAACCTACTCTTTTTACTACTAAACCGTTCCTTTTTCGGGTGCAAAATTATGGAAGAAATTTCACAATTCCATGATTTAGTCAAATAATAGTGCATAATTGTTATACTTTTTTGAGAATTGGGATTTTATAATAATATTTTTGGAGCAACTTTGTTTTATCTCGCAAATTGTATGAAATCAATTTTTACTTATTAAAAAAATTATGTGAAATAGTATCGTTTTTTCTATAATTCTCTTGAATAATTAAAGTGTTCTGAATAGGAAATTGGAGTATTCAAAATGAGAATACACTTATGAAGATGGGGTCTTTTTTACCCATATTTTATCAAAAATTTCATGGCACATAATTGGTTATTATCGAGCAAAACTTAAACATAAAACAACATGAAGAAGAGCATTTTAACGATTGCATTTTTATTAACAATTTCAGCCATATCATTCGGACAAACTGCGGGTGAAAGATTAGACAAAGGTGTTGCCAAAACGAAAGAAGCCGCTAAAAAAACTGCCAGAGCTACAAAAAGAGTTGGTAGAAAAGTAGGTGAAGAAACAAAAGAGGTTGCTCAAGACGTAGGAGATGCCAGTAAAAAGGCAGTTAATGCTACAAAAAGAACCTCTAAAAAAGTTGGAAGAAAAGTAAAGCGTTCAGTAAATAGAACAGCAAGGAAAGTGGAAGAAAAGACGGATAATCAGTAATCTTTTAAGAGTAAGCGAAAAAGGCGAACATCTCTGTTCGCCTTTTTATAATATTGTGTATTTTTATTTTGCCAATTCCTTCAATTTCGCAATTTCCTTTTCAGTTGATTGAATTTTTGCTTCAACATCCTGACGGAATTTATCTGCATTTTTAGATTTCGCAAAGAACTCTAAGTTATTTCTGTACGTGGCAATATCATTTTCAAGTGCTTGAATTTTACGTTTTGCATCTGAATTTCCACCACCAGCATTATTAGAATTATAATCTCCTCTGTTTGAGTTTGAACTATAATCTCTATTTCCGCCTCGGTCGTTTCCACGATCATTACGCTCAAAACGCTCATTACGTCCACCACCGCTTCTTTCTGGACGGTCAGTTCGTGGAGGTCGTGGACTGTCGGTCATCGTTAATTGCTCTTTTTCTTTGCTCGATAATTTGCCCATTGCACTTACATACTTATTGATGGCATTGATATAACGTTTCCCAATCGTCTGCATATCTTTCTTTGGCACAAAACCAATTGCCATCCATTCAGCCTTAAATTCTGCCAAACGAGCGGTGTTCGCACCTTCCACAGATTCCGCTTCGATGGTATCACAAAGAGCAGTTTTCTTTTCTAAATTAGCCTCAAAATCTTTCTCAACGTGTTGATTCTTAGCTCGTTTCGCATTAAAGAAAGCATCACAAGCGGTTTTAAATTTCTCGTAAATCGAATCTTTGTCTTTCTCAGGTACATGACCAATATCACGGAATTCTTTTTGTAAACGAATTACCGTATTAGTTGCTTCCTGCGAATCATCTTCACTTGCTAAAAGTGCTTCGACTTCTTCAATAATCGCTGTTTTTGCCACTAAATTCTCATCACGTTTTGATTCTAAAACCTTAAAAAATTCAGTTTTATTACGGAAGAAAGTTTTAATATCAGCCCAGAATTTATCACTCAAATCCTTGCCTTTTTCTTTCGGCATAAAACCTTTGACCGCATTCCACTGGTCTTGAAGGGCCAAAAGTGCTTTCGTGCGGTCGTTCCATTCGGTAATTGTAGTTGAGTTGAACGTTGAAAAAGGCTCTATTAATTCAGCAATCGCCAATTTCAAAGTATAAACTTGTTCAGCTTCGGCTTTTGAGGCTTCTCCTTGCTCACGGCGTTTACCATAAATCAAGTCCAAAGCATCCTTTACTCGTTGCCAAATCAGTTCATTTTCTTCTTTCGGAGCTGGTCCAACGTGTTTGTATTCCTCAAAAGCGGCAACCGCTTCGTCTAACATTTTACCCGTAACTGACTCTGCTTTAGAGACTTCCGAGATTTTTTCAATCTTGGTACAAAGGTCAATCTTCTGTTGAAGATTACGCTTACGGTCGAGTTCCAATAACTCAAAATATATACTTCTGTTACTATAAAATCTATCAACTAAGGCGTGGAAAGTTTGCCATAACGTATTATTGTGCGGAGAATTGACATTCCCAGCAGCTTTCCATTCATCCTGAATTTTCTTGAAATCGTTAAAGCCCGTTTTGATGTGGGCAGGATCTGAACTGTCCTCGCCTTCCACGAGTGTACGCAAACGATTAATCAGTTCAGTTTTTTGATTAAAGTTTTTGTCCTTTTCTTTCTCAATGCTCTGGAAATATTTTGAACGTTCATCCTTTAAACCTTTGAAAAATTTGTCAAATTGTTCAACATCAGCATCAAATTTAAAGTCAAAACCTTCTTCTGAATCTTCGTTTGCTGCCTTGAATTTGGCCAAAGCTTCCGCTTTTTCAGTAGTTTTGATTTGCTCAAATAATGGGCGAATTTCTTTCAGCGTATCTTCTGAACGTCTAAAAATTCCTACTGATGGATTTTCTTTTACATCAGCCATCACTTTTTCCAAAGTAGATACAAAATCTTTTTTGCTGTAATTAGAATAATCCACGGCTTCAGTTTGAGCAACAACTTCTTCCAAAATAGCGGGTTCAGTCGCCATTTCAACTGGTGCTAAAACTTCTGCTTCTGACTTTGTGGTAACTGCCTCAATAGGTTCAGAAACTGGTTCTGATTT
Organism: Arcicella sp.; assembly: GCA_043756925.1. Lineage (GTDB taxonomy): Bacteria > Bacteroidota > Bacteroidia > Cytophagales > Spirosomataceae > Arcicella. The sequence goes on from JAYVRF010000071.1 coordinate 5,183, forward strand.
TTCTGCTTCTGGTTCTGAAATTGGCTCTGGGGTCACTTCTTCTGCGGGTGCAGGTGTTTCAGCAACTAATTCAGGCGTAATTTCCTCAACTGGTTCAGCAACTTCTGCAACTGGTTTAGGCGTAATTTTCTCAACTGGTTCTGCCACAACTTCCACAGATTCGATGCTTACTTCTTGTGTAGTTTCAGAGGTTTCAATTGCCTCGCTTACTGGCGAATCCACTTGCTCAGTAGGTTCGGTTGACTCGATAGCTTTTGCTTCGATTTCTTCTTTAATTTCTTTTGCTTCTTCGTTAATCATGCGTGCTTTTCGATTTTGAGGTGATTTGTGTTTTTGATTCCAACAAAATCGTTAATTTGAGAAATACATTTTAATCGGGTTCAACCCGCTAACATACAATTAATTATTTGTGGTATAATTATTTCGATACAAAAATATGTAAAATACTGAGAGATACACATAAATTGTGTTACAAATTTAATAATCAACTTTTCCCTCCAACCCTGAACTCCTTCGGATAATAATTGTTTATTCGATTTGGTAGAATCTTTGCCCAACCCAATCCAACGTTTTCAAAAGTCATTAACGACCAACCTTTTTGTGCTTGGTCAAGCGTAAAATCTTCTCTGCGTAAATATTTCATGGCTTCTTCCTCCGTTAATTCCACCCGATTTATATTCTCAGAAAGATACAAACTCAATGCCAATTGATGGTCGGGGATTAAATCTTTGCCCGCAATTTTGCCCATCTTCACTCCCGCCTTCCGTATGTGTAAATACGATTGTAAGACATTTACCAAATATTCATGTTCAGAATTTATCAAAAAGAATTCATCCTTAACATCATACCAATTAAAATTATCAATGTCTTTTATCCAAGGTCTAAAAACTTCCCGCTGCGTTCTGCGACTATTATTTTTGATTGGTCTGCCCGTTCGGACGTAGGTTTCTTTTTCTGGGTTATTCTTTTTTAGGGCAGAAATGAAAAATCCTTCGCCCTTTTCGCTCGGATAAAAGCGAAGACTTTCTTCATCTAAAACTTTAGTTGCCAAAGCGTTGGTCGCACCATATTTTTCACAAACCCACTCCATAACTTCCTCATTTTCAGCGGATGAGTAAGAAGAAGTTGTATAAATCAAGATTCCACTATCTTTCAAACACGCCCAAGCATCCGCAATAATTTGTTTTTGTTTTCGAGCGAAAAGTGCAACATTTTCCAAAGACCAATCTTTGATGGCATCGGGATTTTTACGAAATAAACCTGAACTTGAATTCGGTGGGTCAATTAGTACAACATCAAAAAAGCCCGTTAATTTGCCAAAATCCTTGGGATCATTGCTTGTTACGATGGTGTTCATCGTTCCTAATTTGGTCATATTATCCGCTAAAATATCTGACCTTGTGCTAATTACTTCATTACTCACGAAAATGGATTCGGGCGTAATCAAGCTGGCAATGTGCGTATTTTTTCCACTCGGAGAAGCACATAAATCTAAAATGCGGAGGTCTTTGGATAAATCCACAGTATTTCTAAGAACATACTCCAAAGACATTGAATTTGCCTCTTGAACGGTATACGTTCCTGCATGAAAAAGTGGGTCAATGTTAAAATTTGGCAGATTATTTACGTATTTTCCGTATTCAGAAAAAGAAATATCGCTCGTTTCGACATTCCATTTCTCAATTAATTTGAAAGGATTTAAACGTATTGAAATAGGCAAATTGCCTTGCTCGTGGGCTCGTATGAAAGTTTCTAAGTCGAAACCTTTTATATTCTTGATTGAATCAATAATTGCTTGGGGAATTTTCATTACCCAAATTTACGAAGAAAGTTTGGCACACAGCTGACGCAGATGCTTCGCAACGCAGATTTTCGCAGATTTATTTTGCAAAAATTTCCAGATTAAACCATCATCTTGAGAGATTTTTTTTTAAAATCTGCGTTGCGAAGCATCTGCGTCAGCTACATCCCAATTCTACTTCGCTCTTGGTATCGTAATCATCTCAATTTGCCTACCGTCAATGTAGCGGAAGCCTTTTTCGTCAAAAAAGCCATCTTCTTCCAACATGATTCTGATGGTTTTTTTCCATTCGGTAATCTCAACGGCAGCATTTAACTCAATGGAAAAAGCGGTGTTTGGATTGAGTGGATAGTCACCACTACCGATGGTTTTTCCTTGATTATCCCACATTCCGATGGTGGGTCCCGCAGCGTGTCCGTGATTACCGATGGGATGCGTATAAATCGTGCCATTCAAGCCCTCTTTTTTGGATTGTGCAAGGGCTTTTGCCAAAATTTCATTACCCGACATTCCTATTTTAAAATTATCAGTTAAACAATTTTGCACTTGATTGCCTTGTTTAAAGGCATTTTTAAGAAAATCTGGAGTATCACTTTCGCCCGCTCGCAATACATAAGCGTGTTGTTGCTGGTCAGAGTTGAGGCGTAAATAGGTTATCCCAAAATCGCAATGCAACAAATCGCCTTGTTTGATAACTTGTTTAGCTGGGCGTTTGGTAAAGGTTCGTAAATGGTCAAAATTATCGGGGTCGGCTCGTTGAATGTCCACCGTTGGATGAAACCAAGTTTCTAAGCCCAAATCCGTTACTCGCTGACGCATCCACCAAACCACATCCTCCGTGGATGTTACGCCTGGTTGAATAACTCTATCAGAAAATGCTTCTTGGATAATTTCATGGGAAATTCTGCAAATTTGTTGGTAAATTACCATCTCTCTTTCCGTGCGAGTTTCTAACCAATTTACTGCCAAATTGGAGGCTGAAACTACTTTATTTTGAAATTCAGTGGGCAATCTATCCATAAATTCTTTGTGTTCAGTGTAAGTTAGACCGTCGGCGTGGGCGTAGTATTTGGAGAAATTGAGTCCAATTTTTTTAGGATTTTTCTCCTTGATGGTTTTCATCAAAGCGTCCCATTGGTCGGGATTGGTTTTTAAATCCCATTCGCCTTTCAGCAAATTCCCGACATCGTAACGGGCAATTGCCAAACGTTCAACGCCCTTTGTACCGCCACTATCTGAGAAAACCATTATTGTCCTACGCCTTGCCGAAAGCCACACGGCGGGCAACATCGTTTTCATCACGGGGTCTTCGTTGTATTCTCGGGAAATCAAAATCCACATATCAATACCTTCTTTACGCATCAATTTGGGCAAAAGATTGGTCATTTTATCTTCCAATAATTCATCAATCACCTCCGCCCGTTCACGCTCTGGGAGGATTTTAGGTTGGGCTACGGCAGTGAATGTTGTTAGGAGGATTAGGAGGGGGAAAAGGATTTTCATGGGATTTTAGAATTTTAATTCAGTTAGATATTCATATGTTGGCTCTTGTGATAAAAATAACTCAAACTCTTTTTTATCGTTAAAACCATGCAATTTTTGTTTGTATAATGAAGCAATTTTAGGATTTTCTATTTCTAATTTTCTTTCAATACTAATTTTCAAGAAATCTTCTTCTCGGTCAATTCCTAAAAACCTTCTATTAGCTAAATTTGCGGCTATTCCAGTTGTACTACTACCTGTAAACGGGTCAAGAATCCATGCTTTAGACTTGGTTGAAGCCAAAATTAAGCGAGTTAAAACAGACAAAGGTTTTTGTGTTGGATGTTTACCACAAGATTTTTCCCAGGGAGCAATGGCTGGTAATTTCCAAACATCTTTCATTTGTTTATCACCATTCAATTGCTTCATTAGCTCATAATTGAAGTAATGAGGTACTTTTGCTTTTTTACGA
>JAYVRF010000072.1:0-8868 GCA_043756925.1 Arcicella sp.
CTCTTTTGTAAAAGAAAATTATTTCGATAATGAATAATAATACTTAATTGTATCTTGCACACTTCCAACTTGTTTCAAATAAGCCGATGCTTCTAATGACTGTTTTCCCTCAACATTCCAATTAAGTATTTTATAAAATCTTTCCGTATTGTTAGAATATCTCATCAGGATAGTCATATTTTTTGAACTCATATCTGGATTTCTTGACCTATCTCTGATATATGTTTGTAACAGTGTAGTATCTTTATAAATTTTTTCAAAATCATTAATGTTATCATTTCCAATTTCAATTGTTTCAATATACCCTATTTGATTATCTATTTTTACACTTTTGGGTGAAACAATTTTAGTAAGTTTCCATTTTCCCATCAAATAGATACTTATTGGTCCCGTTGAAGTAAAGCCGTTGTCTTCACAACTCCATGAGATGGGAAGAAGTAATCCGAAAATTAATATTATCTTTTTCATATTCTTATGGTCTAATTCCGTAAATCATGTGCATATTAGAATTATAGTTAGTACCACCTACCGAAAGATTACTAATACCATACCAACCATTATAATCTCCGTGCCAACCCCAATTCATGTGATAATATTCATATCCCCAAGTATTACAAGAATGAGTATCACAGCTATATTCTGAATATTCATGTACGTCAATACCATCACAAACCCATATATGATAATTTTCAAAATTTCCTATCCAGCCACTTGTTCCCCACAAAATAACTGGATGTCCACCAAATAGTTCATTTTTAACTACTTGATAAACAAAACTCGTTGAACTTCCATTTCCTGAATAACCATAATTACTCAGAGCATCAGGAATATTAGTTGGCCATGAAAAAGTATTGGTTGTACCCATAAACCCATAAGAAGAATTAAGTCCAGATGCACTTCCGCAATATGACATTAAACGTGCTAATTCCCACTGTTGAGGAGTAGAAGGACTGCAATCTGATCTTCCGTAATTGTCGGGTATTCCATCGTAAGTAAACCAATTAGGTTTTTGATAGTAACGCATTATTTGTGCAAGAGCAACTGGACCACAACCAGCATTGTGTTTATTACAAGCGTTTGCTCCTGGACATGAACCCAAATAACCTGTTGAATAACCTGCCTGTCCCCAATTTGTATTTAGAAACGGTCCATTGGAAGAAAAATAATTATGACACATATATTGCCCTGTCGTTTACCATTCATAACAATTTGTATTTGAAACTCTACCACCTATTTTACTTGGAAGATTTAGCTCTCCTTTCAAATATTCTTTCCATGCCTTCACAATAATAGGGTCTATATCTTTATTGTCTTTTTTTACGAGTTTAATTTTCTCTTTCGATTCATCAAACCATTGCTTAACACCATCTGGTATTTCCTTAGTTTCAAAACTTCCTTTGTCCGAAAATGCTAATACAGGAACTGTTCTTAAATCAGCTGAGACAATAATAAAACCGCCTTTTGCATAATTCAAAACGTGAAATAAAGGGATTTTATTCTCATCCACAATAGTTTCCTTTTTATCAACATCAGAATTCGCTTCAATCCTTGATTTTTTTGAATCTGTACTTTTCTTAGAAGTCAAATCATACTTGCCAGCAACTTGAACAGCTTCATCTAAACTGACTTCAAAAGGAACTTTTTTAATTTCAAGAACTTGCTCATCAACAGGCTTGCACCGAAAAAAGAAAATTAAGAAAAAGGCTAAAATTAAGAGAATTTTACTTGTAGAAAGAAATTTTACACTACTTCTCAATGAAGAAATTAGTTGAATTTTCATTTTTTAAAATTTAAACAGTTTAGCTTACTTTTTTAGGGCTTTTCAGCGGATGCCCCTACCGTATATTTAGGAAGATTTGATAGCGTAATTTAAAAAATTTTAATTAAACGCTTAGTGGAGTAATTGATGGGCTGATTATAAACATAACAAATGTTATTTTTTTTTTTCACTATTCCAAATATTATTATAATTATTTTGAGATTTGAATAAAATTATAATATTGAATTAACTTAACACTTTTCTCAACCATCATAAAATTAGATTTTTTGTAATAATATTTTCTAAAAAGCTATCTTTACACTAATATTCAAAATACCAAAAAAATCAATTAGAACAATGAAAAAAATACTATTTCTATTATTAACTTCTCTCACAACTTTTGCCCAAAATAATATTATTCCCACTCCTGTGAGTTATGAAATGTCCACAACGGGCGGAATGAGTATGTTTATGTTGGATTCTCGCACGAGTATCGACATAACGGACAATAATCCAGATGCGAAAAAAATCGCTGAAAATTTTGTGAGTTCATTGGGATTTATGAGTGGTCAAAAACCTATTTTTAAAAAAGTTGAAAAGCCAACGGCTCAAGATAAAGCCATAATTTTTACCATTAATAAAACGCCAAATACTCAATTAGGCAATGAAGGTTATACGCTCGATGTTACAAGCGAAACCATCAAAATGACCGCCAATAAACCTGCAGGATTGTTTTATGCCATTCAAACACTCAGACAAATGATGCCTCCACAGGCTGAAAATAGGGAGTTTTCGATGGGAATGTTTCCGATAATGGGTTGTAAAATAACGGATTATCCCCGTTTTGGCTGGCGTGGTTTGATGTTGGATGTAAGCCGTCATTTTTTTACGAAAGACGAAGTTAAAAACTACATTGATTTAATGTCTCGTTACAAATTAAATACGCTACATTGGCATTTATCGGATGATAACGGTTGGAGAATTGAGATTAAATCTTTACCAAAATTAACCGAAATTGGAGCGTTTAGAGTAGCAAGAAATGGAGGATTTGGGAATCGTGAAGATCCAAAAGAAGGCGAACCCGCTACGTATGGGGGCTTTTATACCCAAGAAGACGTGAAAGAAATTGTGGCGTATGCTAACGAAAGAAACGTTACGATTGTACCTGAAATCGACGTTCCAGGACACAGCATGGCGGTTTTGGCGGCTTACCCAGAATTATCAACTAAAAAGGATTTAAAAAGATACGTAAACCCAGGAACAAATTTCTCAGAATGGTTTCCAAACGGAACTTTCAAAATGAAGATTGAAAATACCTTGAATCCGTCTGATGAGAAGGTTTATGAGTTTTTGGATAAGGTTTTTACAGAAATTGCTCCCTTATTTCCAAACAAATATATTCACATGGGCGGTGATGAATGTTATCACGGATATTGGGAAGAAGATGCTGGATGTCAGGCTTTTATGAAAAAAAATAATTTGAAAGATGTGCATGAATTACAAAGTTATTTTGTTAAAAGAGTAGAAAAAATCATCAATAAAAAAGGGAAAACTTTAATTGGTTGGGATGAGATTTTGGAAGGTGGGCTTGCTCCAAACGCAACCGTGATGTCGTGGAGAGGAATGAAAGGTGGCATTGAAGCCGCTAAACAGAAACATGATGTGGTGATGTCACCAACGACTTTTGCTTATTTGGATTATATGCAAGGCGACCCATCGGTTGAAAAACCCATATACGCAAGTTTATCTTTGAAAAAAGCCTATTCGTTTGAGCCAGTTCCCGACAGTACGGATGCAAAATATATTTTGGGAGGACAAGGAAATTTATGGACGGAACAAGTTCAAAATTACCGACATGCTTTATATATGACCTATCCGAGAGCATTTGCCATTGCAGAAACGACTTGGAGTCCAAAAGAAAAAAAAGATTGGGATGGATTTATGGCAAGAACTGAAAGTCATTTTCAACGTTTTGACCTTGCCAATTTAAAGATTTCAAAGGCGGTTTACGATGCCATTATTACGGTGAAAAAAGAAGGTGAAAAATTAATTTGTGAAATGGAGAGTGATTTAAAAGGCGTAGATATTTTTTACACCACGGACGATTCTTTCCCTGATAAATTTTCACCAAAATATACAGCTCCAATTGAAATTCCAACGGGTCCTGTTACTTTAAAAGTGGCAACGTATAGAAATGGGCAACCTTTGGGGAGAATGTTGAGTATTCCGAGAGTTGATTTGGAGAAGCGAGTGAAGAAATAATTAAGGGTTCAACTATGACTTATAAGGAAAACGTTTTGTGTATCAACGTTGTGGAGGTTTTGAACCTTCACAACGCTGGTTCCCGTATAAATTATAGATAAACCGAAATGATTTGATGATGCTTAAAAATAAAAAAATCCTCCTCGGAATATCAGGAAGTATTGCCGCCTATAAAATTGCATTTCTGACTCGTCTATTAGTGAAGGAAGAAGCTGAAATACAGATAGTTATGACCCAAGCGGCAAAGGAATTTATTACGCCTTTGACTTTGGCAACGCTTTCTAAAAACCCTGTGCTTTCTGAATTTGTGAAAGACCAAACGGGGACTTGGAATAATCACGTGGATTTAGGATTGTGGGCGGATGTCATTTTGATTGCCCCCGCAACGGCTCATACGCTGGCAAAATGTGCGAACGGAATTTGTGACGATTTGCTGACTGCCGTTTATCTTTCAGCAAAATGTCCCGTGATATTTGCCCCTGCGATGGACTTGGATATGTATCAACATCCAAGTACAATTGAGAATTTAAGAAAATTGCAATCTTATGGTAATCAAACAGTTAATTCAAATTTTGGAGAATTGGCGAGTGGTTTAGTGGGCGAAGGAAGAATGGCTGAACCCGAAGAATTGGTTGAAATACTTACAAAACATTTCTCAGAAAATATAATTCTGAAAGGCAAAAAAGTCTTAATCACGGCTGGACCAACCCAAGAATCCATTGACCCTGTCCGTTATATTAGTAATCATTCAACGGGTAAAATGGGCTATGCCATTGCCGATAAATTTGCCAAATCGGGTGCGGAGGTTACGCTCGTGAGTGGACAAGTAGCGTTGAAATCGCCTGATGTAAACATTAACTTAATAAAGGTTCGCTCGGCAAAAGAGATGTTTGAAGCAACGAAATTGTATTTTGAAAAGGCCGATATTATTGTTTTGTCGGCTGCCGTAGCAGATTATACGCCTATCGTTGTGGCGGATAAGAAAATAAAGAAGAAAGAAGATACGTTTAACATTGAACTAACCAAGACCGTTGATATTGCAAAAGCCTTGGGGGCAATCAAACGACCAGAACAGTTAATGGTTGGCTTTGCACTTGAAACTGATAACGAAGTAGAAAATGCCATTGGGAAGATAAAATCGAAGAATTTGGATATGATTGTGTTAAATTCATTACAAAATTTAGGAGCAGGTTTTGGGCATGATACCAACAAAATCAGCATCATTAAAAGAGATGGCACAATGATTGATTTTGATTTGAAATCCAAGCAATATGTAGCGATGGATATTGTAGATGAAGTTGTTAAACAGTTATTAGTGAACAATTATCAGTAACCAGATATCAGTTGCAGCGGGCAGCGTTCCGCTTATCAGTAAGTAGCCGTAGCCATAAAATTTCATTTTGACGTGTACTTTTCAATCTAAATTTTTACAGAATAATCATTTATTTATGAAAAAATATCAAATTTTTACCCATAAAATATTCATTCTATTTACTGTTTGCTGTTTACTGATGACTGGTAACTGTATCGTCGCTCAGGAACTTACCTGTAAAGTAACCATTTCAACCGACCAATTGCAGGTGAATGAGCAACGTGGAGCAACAACCATTTACGCAGAGATTCAAAATGTTATTCAAGAATTTTTGAATAATCGCCGTTGGACGAATGATAATTTTTCTACCGAAGAGAAAATTAATTGTTCCTTATCAATCATCATGACGAAGGCAACTGCGGGTGGAGATTACGAAGCAAACGCCAATTTTCAAGTCAGAAGACCAGTTTATGGGACGAATTATGAAACGGTTTTATTGAATTACATTGATAAAAGTTTCAACTTTAAATATGTTGCGGGAACACCTTTGACGTATAATGATAATAATTTTAACGACAATCTAACGCAAATGTTGGCTTTTTACGCTTACGTTGCCTTGACTTTTGACTATGATTCTTTCGGCAAAATGGGTGGAACAAACTACGCTCAAAAAGCCTTGAATGTAGTCAATTTAGCCCAGTCGGCAGGTGGTGCTTGGACGGCTTCGAGTGATATTCGTAATCGTTATTGGGTTTCTGAGAATTTGTTAAATCAGCAATTACAACCATTGAGAGAAGGTTTTTATAATTATCATCGGGTGGTGATGGATAATTATGCCACCAATCCAGCGGGTGGTCGCAAGCAAATTACAGATTATTTGAACCAAATTAAACAAATAAGTCAATCCCGTCCTGGACAGGTTTGGTATCGTCTGTTTTTTGAAGCAAAATTTATGGAATTAATCAATATTTATAATGATGCTCCTTTGGATGAACGAAAGAAAATAATCCCTCTCCTATCATCCTTAGACCCCAATAATTCAGAGGCTTATCGGAAACTTGGGAAATAATTTTGTGGCACATGGATTTAATAGATTGGACACGGATAAAAGTTTATTTTTATAGAAAATTTAATCATTAATTCCTTCCCTTAAAATAAATAAATCCGTGTCCAATCCGTGTTCCATCATCTCTTAAATGCAAAATGCAAACCAACTATTATTTCCTCCGCCAATTATCGAAACGCCTTGAAACTGAATTAGTTGGGATGGTGATGGCTGAGTGTTTTTCACAGGAAAAAGACGAACTTTTAATTGGCTTTTGCACCGAAGGGAGACAGTGGCGACACAAGCGAGATTTTTACATCAAAGCCGTGCTTCATCCTGATTTTGCTTGTCTAAATTTTCCCGACGATTTCAAAAGGGCGGGTCGAAATTCCGTTGATTTATTCAAAGAACTCATTGATTTAAAGGTCGTTAGTGTTCGACAGTTTCTGAATGAACGTGCTTTTGGAATATATTTTGAGAATGATTTTGTGTTACTTTTCAAGATGTACGGCAACCGTTCCAATGTGGTATTATTACATGAAAATAAAGTAATTGACCTACTTCATAATAAACTGATTGGTGATAATAACCTTGACCTTGATGCCCTCGACCGTGAGATTGATCAAAGTACAGAAGGCTTTTTAGCAAATGGAATCAAAACTACTTTCCCGACTTTTGGCAAAGAAATTACCCAATATTTAAAATCATTTCTAAATCCAAATTGGGACGATGTTCAAACCCTTCTTAATCAATTAAACAATCCAACTTTCTATCTAAAAATACTTAATTTTCAGCCTGTTCTTTCATTGATTAAAGTTGGTGGCGAGATTCAAAAAACGTTCGAAGACCCGATTGAAGCGAGCAATAATTTCTATTATGCGTTCACTAAAATCAATGTTTTTGATAAGGAAAAATTAGTGTTGATTAAGGCTTTATTGAAGCAAAAAACTCGTTGTCAGGTTTACATTGATAAAAATTACCAACAACTTTCCTCTAACGAAACGGGTGTAAAACACGATGAGATTGCCAATATCATTATGGCAAACCTACATGCTATTCCAGACCGAACGGAGGTGATTGAATTATATGATTTTTATCGGGATAAACCCTTAAAAGTCAGGTTAAAACCAGATTATTCACCCCAGAAAAATGCGGAAAATTATTACCGAAAATCTAAAAATGAAAAGATAGAAATTCAGAAATTGATGGAAAATATTGAAGCAAAAGAACAAGATTTAGCCGAGATTGACCAACAAATTATGACAATTGAAAAGACTGAAACACTCAAAGAATTTAGAAAATTTCAGAAAGCTAATCAATTGGAAACTTCTCAGAAAAATGTGGAGACAGTGCAGGATTTATTCAAGTATTTTAAGTTTGAAGGCTATGAAATTTTGGTTGGTAGAAATGCCAAAAACAACGATTTACTCACCCAACGTTACGCCCGTAAAGATGATATGTGGCTTCACGCCCGTGATGTGGCGGGTTCGCACGTGGTAATACGGAAACAGGCGGGCAAAAATTTTCCAATTACTGTTATTGAACGAGCCGCAGGATTGGCAGCCTATTTTTCCAAACGCAAGAGTGATACGCTTTGCCCTGTGATTGTTACGCCCAAAAAATTCGTCCGAAAAACCCGTGATTTAGGTGATGGACAGGTAATTGTTGAAAAAGAAGAAGTGATTATGATTGAGCCGATGCTGTGAAACAATGCTTACAATTTCTCAAATCCAATCTTCTCACTCAACAACCTCTGCTCCTCCATCGCTGGTAATTGAAAATCAATATTCCAACCCATCGAACTTGCCATTTGGCTTAACATTACGACTGCTTGTTTCTTGGCAATTTTGGGTAATTTGCTGGCAATTGCCTTGGTTTGCATCGTCTGTTTTGCATCGGCAAGTAAGGCAGTGTATTCTTCATTTTTGAATTTATTGAAAAGTCCTTGGTCGATGTCATAAAATTTATAATCAGAATCGGTACTCAAAATTTAGGGTTCGGGGAATTCCTCAATAATCATCGTGCGAGTACCTTCTTGCCAACGAATTTTTACTTTGGCAAAATCAAATCCTACCAAAACCTTCGCTTTTGCAACGATTAAGGCTTTTTTGTTCATGGTGGTTAATCCAAACAAAACCTCCTTTTCAGAACTGTGATCGTATATTTCCGAAAAATGACCTTCTGCCAAAACTACTTTAAAGACTTTCTCAATCCTTTCCAGTAAAACCGAGGATTCATTTTTAATAAGTGTTCCTTGCTTGTTGGTAAACTTATTATAGACCGAAAAAATACCGAAACCTGCGGCAATTCCAATAAGGCAAAAGATGATATTAAAGATTGATAACATAAATTGAGAATTTTAAGAATCTGATTGTGAGCAAGTTATATCATTATTAATACTACTACACCATTTTAAAATACTAAATTGAAAAGAGAGCCACTTTAGCGAATTTTGTAGCGACAAAACAGACAAAATACTCAAAATGACTC
>JAYVRF010000073.1:0-8746 GCA_043756925.1 Arcicella sp.
TGGAGATTTTCCGCTTGATTCAACGCAAAATATAAATGCCAAAACCTTGCAAAGTTGGATAGATGAACAACGAGATTTTCAACTAATTGATGTTAGAAATCCACATGAATTTGAGCGAGATAATATAGGAGGTAAAAATATTCCGTTGGATGATTTAATAGAAAGTATGGCTCAATTAGACTTACAAAAACCAATTGTTTTTTGTTGCCAGACAGGATTGCGAAGTGCAAAAGCCCTTGAAATATTGGCACAAGAGGGTATTAAAGGCACTTTTTATATTTTATCTGATGATATGTAGTATTTAAAATATTTATGTTGTCGGATAATAGGTTGCAATTCCCTTATTGGGTCTAAAATCACATAGCGTAGACTAACTATTTAAAAATCAAACACTTGCGATATCTGTTTTGAGATTTTATAAGACATGATTTATTGATTATCAAGTATTTGCCTTCTTAAATCTATTTTGATGAATGTAGCTACCAATTTAGACTTTTACACCTGTGAGCTTACAAAGGGGTTAGCGACACATTCTGGATGAACGCATTGTGGTATACTTGTAATTTTCTGTAATACAGTATATTATGCCAGATTATCTTGTGCTTTATTAGGATTTATTTATGAATAAGTGCTTAGACATAATTATTTAGTATTGGGATTAAAAGGGCTAAAATTGATAAACAGTTCAGTACCCACCGCCATTAAAGCCAGTTAAACTGCATAATTAAGAGTTTTAAAAGAGTAATAATCTTCTACTGAAATCCAACGCTGTTTGAGTTCATGCCAGCATTTTTCTATGATATTTAGATGAGGCGAGTAAGGGTGGTAGGTAAACAAAAAAGAGTCCTCTTGCTTGCCAATATCTCTGCATCTTATTTTTAAAAGCCTTCGATTGATGTATCTTAGCATTGTCAAAGACTACGACAGTAAGTTTTTGTATTTTCAATACGAATTCGTCAAAAAATACAATTAAAAATGCCGTATTGATAGTATCTGTGGTAGTTTTAAAGTGCAATTTATTATTACGGGATAGTAAGCCAAAACAGTTTAGTTGTTGTCTGTGTCCAAGCGGGATGCCGTTCACAGAAATACTTACTTTTTCATCTTTAAATTGCCAGCCACAAGGGCTATATCCTTGCTCTGAAATACCACTTTCATCAGCATAAAATTAAGTCAGTTTGTTCATTTTCAGCCTGTTGTTCTAATAAAGCTAATCTTTCCACACGACCAGCGTAGAGTTGGGCATCAGGTTTTGTTTAACACTTTTTCTTATTCTCCTGTAACTACACTTAAAGTTTTTAAAAAAACGAGTTAGGGTCTTTTTATTCATTTTGACATCTAATTCTTTTTCTATTAATGATTTAGCATAATCTAAACGCTGACGTTCTGATTTAACTATTTCTTCCACTTTTTGACGATGAATTGCTGGATTTAGAATGCTTTTAAGACCCTGACCATGTTTGTTTTTGAGTCCAATTATACCAAGTTTTTCGTATTGAGTAACCCAATTATTTATCGTAGTCTGATGTTTGGGGTAGCCTTTTAAAGTAGTAATATGCTTTGAACTATGTCCTTGTTGTTTTAACAAAACGATGTGACACCGTTGGCGTAAAGTATGGCTTTTACCATCACGATAACCATTTTTGAGTTCATGAATTTGAACTTCACTATTTGAACTTCACTAAATATTGGAATCCGTATTTTGCCCACGACTTTTTAACAAATATAAACAATATTATGCTAATCTAATTTGTCCAAATACTTACTTATTCTGATTTTATATTGATTAATCCCATTAAATTTTGTGCAATAAATGTATCTACAAATCAAAGAAGTAAAGTTATAGCTCCTATCGTTAAATGGCTCGAAAAGTATGTAGCAAATCTGACGATCCAACTAATAAGCCAAAACTCATTTTTTTATTTTAACTAATCCTAAACAAGCAAGTACATATGCACTTCTATTCTTCACCTTACGATATACGCCGTTTTCAAATTCGATATGAAGAGTTACGAACTTATTGTTCAGATCCTTATCAGTCATGATTTTCTGGATAATATTACTTTAAAAATTATATTTGGTAAAATTTAATTTCTATTTAAGATTATTTGGCAATTGGGTAGTAGTATCCATGCTTCGGCAGAATTTGCGGAGTGCCGCCCAGTTGCTTTTCATAGTCTTTTGCGTGTCTCCTGAAGAATCCAAACCATGCAAAAGTTCTCTCAATTCCATTGCGGGATTCCCCATCTCCATTTGACTGGAACGAAGCCTTTTGCCGATGGTGGTCTTGATGCAAATTCTACATATAATCCAACAATATTATCATAAACCCAATCATAAAATACTTTTTTATAAGCATCATCCACGAGGATTTTTTGCATTCTATCCAAGTACCCCAAACAGTATTCTACCAGCAAATGAGCCTTAGTTCCATCGTGGATATCAGCAGCATGAACAATAACCCCCCAAACCAGCCCAAGTGTATCAACAATGATATGTCTTTTGCGATCGTTAACAAGTTTATTACCATCAATGCCTTTATCTTGACTAATAAATGCCGCTACTTTAACTGATTGGCTATCAATGCCTAACAAACTTGGTGTTTCTTATTTACCTTGTCTTTTGCGTTCTAATTTATTTAAAGTGAAATTAAGGCGTTCGATTGTTCCATCCTTTTTCCACTTGCGAAAATAGTAATAAACAGTCTCCCAAGGAGGGTAATTGACGGGAATATTTCGTCATTGTGAACCCGTTGGTAGGATATAGAGTTGGGCATCTAAAACATCCCGTAAATTATATTTTCGCTTTCTTTGGTCGGAAACACTTTCTTTAATAATTTAACATCCGCAGTGGAACTGTGGGAATCGGTTAAAACTTCGTAACAAGTTTGCATATCTTATAAATTTTGTCGTTCAAAAGATAACAAACCGAGTCCCTTTTTTGATTAAAAACCAAAATTCAAACATCTTCTAACATAACTTCAATTTATACAACTTTTGTGAATACAAAAATTGTATAAGATTTCGACTCGTCAAACTCCCATAAACGACCGTTTAGTAATTTAATTTTCCATGTATTCAATATTAATCTCAAAATAGGCATTGATAATTTTTTCCAATCAGAAAATTATATAAAACAAACACTTTAAAATATAACATCTTGAATACAAGGTTATTAGTATCTTTGCGTTTTAGGTATTGAAAATGAAATCACGCTTTACTCGCATATTTTGTTTGCTTATGGCAATGCAGGTACTTTTTATGAGTACAGGCTTCTCCATGATTGAACATTATTGCAAGATAAAAGGCAAGCAAACGTTCATCTTTTCTTCCCCTCCCAAGTGTTGCTTCAACAAAATAAAACACGAAAAAAAATCAAGTAATCCACTTTTTAAGAGAGCAAAATGTTGCCATGAACAAACTACGTTTCTTAAAATAAATCTTAATGCTTCACAAGGGCATGAAATAGCACAAGAATTTCAAGCTCATAATTGGATTGCCATTACCCCGAAAGTATTGTCTTTCTCAACGTGGGTGTCCGAAGCCGTATCTTTCCAAGTTCCTCATTTTTACAGTCCCGCACCCCCACTTTCAGGGCGTAATCTTCTTATATTTATCCAATCGTTTCTGATTTGATACAGTTTATTAAAATTGTAATTTGTCTCTATGTATCAGCATAAAGACTAAATAATTTTATTGCAAACCGTATTTTTTTATGTCCTTATTTATTGGAATGCCCGTTTTTATGAGAAAATACGTTTTCGATTTTAACGTATTGCATTCGATAATCAAATGTATTTTACAAAAACAAGCATGATTCTATATATCAAAAACATGGTTTGCGACCGATGTAAAATGGTAGTGGTAGACCTCTTTAAACAAATCAATATTTTGCCTATTAGGATAGAATTGACCGAAGTTGAGATTTCCGAAGAACTTACCGAAGCACAAGAAAATACGCTTAGGAGTAGTTTAGAGAGGGTTGGATTTGGATTATTAGATGATAAACGGGGTCAAATAATTGAGAAAATCAAAACTACTATTATTGAATTAGTCCAAGAACAACCTGATGTTTTGCGAAAAATTAATCCATCGTTATATATTGCTGAAAAAGTAGGAAGGGAATATAAATACCTGACTACCTTATTTTCAGAAGTCGAAGGAAATACGATTGAGCATTATTTGATTCATCAAAAAATCAAGAAAGTCAAAGAATTATTGATTTATGATGAACATTCTTTGAGTCAAATAGCGGATGCTTTGCAGTATAAAAGTGTTCAACACCTCTCAATGCAGTTCAAAAAAATAACGGGTTTGACTCCAAGTCATTTTAAAGAATTAAAAAAGAGAGAACAATATAATTAATTAAACTTCAAACAAAACAAGCACATGAAAAAGATAATTATTGCCGTTTTTGCCCTCACTTTGGGTGGTTGTAGGAAAATGAATTCAGACCAACCACAATTAAACATTAATTATCCCGCCGCTTACGTGGTCAATGGAGAAAGTAGTACCGTTTCAGTGATTAATCTCAATACAAATGAGGTGGCAGACGTGGTACAATTAACGGACGGTTCGGGTACTCAAATGCAAGGAATGAACATGGGTAAAACCCTTGCTTTCCCCCACCATATTTATCTAAATGCTTCAAAAACTCAAGTAGCAATTGCCGCCCCAGGTATGGATTTGAGTGCGGGTCATTCGGGTGGAATGGCTGGTATGAAAGGGAAAATTGCGGTTTTGGATGCCATAACGGGCGTGAACGTAAAGATTGTTGAAACGCCTATTATGAATCATAATGCTATCTATTCGACTGACGGGAAAGAAATATGGACTTCTCAAATGGATGAAGCAGGTAAAGTATTGGTGTATGATGCCATTAATTTTGCATTAAAAAGTACAATTTTGGTGGGAAAAGAGCCAGCCGAAGTTACGTTTTCAAATGATGGAACGATTGCATTTGTGGCAAATGGAATGGACAATTCGGTTACTGCCATCAATCCTACAACCAAAGCAATTTTAGCCACTATTCCCGTCGGAAAGAATCCCGTTGGTGCGTGGATTGGTTCGGATAATCGTATGTATGTGGACAATGAAGACGGACAAACCGTTTCAATCATTGATGTAAAAACCTTGAAAGTGGTTGAAACCGTAGCGTTAGGTTTCATGCCAGGTTATGTGGCTTATCAGGGTGATATGAAAGAAATGTGGGTAACAGACCCAATGGCAGGGAAAGTACACTGGTGGACAAAAGATGTTACTGGAAAGATGGTTCGTACAAGAGCATTTGCCACCGCAGCGGGTAGTCACTCTATTGCTTTTAAAGATATGACGGCTTATGTTACCAATCAAGAAGCTGCTAACGTATCAGTTGTTGATGTGATGCAACACAAAGTAACAAAAACTATTGCGGTTGGTAAAAAACCGAACGGAATTGTAATTAAATAAATTTTATTATGGTCAGTATTCTTAAAATATTTTGGGAATACTGACCATAACAGACACTTTATAGTTTGGTAAAATAAACCTATTTCGACGTTTTAATATTGAAATTTATCCAATATGAGATACTTGACCATATTTTTTTTATTTAATTGCTTCGCTGGTTTTACCCAAAAACCATTGAGCGAACGAGAAGCTGTTGAAGCTGCCCTCAAAAATAGTGCTGCCCTGAGAGCTTCGGGTTTAGTGATTCGTCAAAATAACGAATTATTGAAAAGTGCTAAGAATTTTAAAAATCCTGATGTTGTCATAGAAAGCCCTACAGGTTTGTTCTACACAACTTCTGTAACGCAAACCCTTGATTATCCAACGGTTTATAAAAAGCAAAGCCTTCTCCAAAAGCAACAAATTGTTTTATCAGAAAAGGAAAGCGTAATCACCGAAAATGACATAAAATTTAGGATTAAAAGTCAGTATTTGATTTTACAATACAGTGAATCTTTGGTGAAATTATTTCGAGTTGAAGATAGTTTGTACGCCCAAATTTCGCAAAGTTCTGCACGTCAATTTGAGGCGGGACAGATTGATTTTTTAGCAAAAACCTTTGCCGAAAGCCAGTTTGGGGAAGTTCGTAATAAATTAGACCAGTCACTGGGGGATGTGCAGACCAATGTCAAACAATTGCAACAGCTTTTGGGAATAGCGGATAATATTACTGCAACTAATATTCAGCGAAATTCAACTCCATCACCCATCAATTTTGATAAAAATACATTTCCCGAAAATCCATCCATTGCCGTTTTCAAACAAACCGAGGCAATTAATAAAAATTTGATTGAATTGGAAAAAGCTAAAGCAATGCCGGGATTAATCTTAGGCTATTTTAATCAAGGGTTAAGAGATACACCCGCTTATTTGAGATTTAGAATTGGATTAAGCGTTCCGCTTTGGCAGGGTCAGTATAAAAGTCGTATTAGGGCAGCCCAAACGGGATTTGAAATTGCCCAAGAACGTACCAATGCCCAGAAACAAATTCTTTCGGTTGATTTGCAACAAGAACAGGGCGATTACCAAAAATACAAACAGACCCTTGATTATTACGAAACCAAAGGGCTGAAACAATCCGAAGAAATTATTTCAACCGCCACCCGACTTTTCAAGGCAGGACAAAACGATTACGTGAGTTTTCTGAGAACGTTAAACGATGCTTATACCATTAAACAACGTTACATCGAAGCCTTACGTAATCATAATCAGACAATATTGAACATCAATTATTTATTAGGAAACCAATGAAAAAAGCACTTTTAATAAGCCTATTTCTTTTCTTTTTGGTCGGAGGAAATTACCAAAAAGTGAACGCCCACGGAGGCGAAGACCACGGAGCGGCAAAGGCTCCATCGGGAGGGGTAAAGACCTATTTTTCGAGCCAAGCGGTTTCTGAGAAATACGAAATGATTCTAAAATTTGAACCATTAGAAGTGGGTGAAACGGGTAAATTACGCTTGTACATCAACGATTTTATAACGAATCGTCCGATCGAAAACGCAACGCTAAAAATTTCAAGTCCCGAAGATGCTAACATAAAATTCGAGACAAAACCCAATGAAAAAGGTGTTTACGAGATTTCGGGCATGTTTCCAGCTAAAAAGAAATATTCCTTAACGGTCAGTATCAATGCTGAATCAGGTCCTGATTTGTTTTCTCTGCAAAATATCGAAATCGGAAAAGAATTACCGCAGGCAAGTGCTGAAACGGAAGGTATAAAAACAACACATTGGTACGAAAAACCGTATTTTTTAGTTGGTGCGGGGCTACTTATCGGAATGTTATTGATGTTTTTATTGAGTAAAATCAGGAATAAAAAAGCCGTCATTGCTTCCATTATTCTCATCTGTTTATTGCCAACTGCCCATTGGCAAAAAGCACTCGCCCACGGAGACGAAGGAGCAGGAAGTAGCACAGGGGCATTGTCAAACGCTTTTGAAGTACCCAAGGAAACCCAGTTTTTATTTGAGGTATTGACTCAAAAAATCGGTAATGGAGAATTTACCGAAAGCCAAAAACTGTTTGGCACGGTAATGCCTTCGCAAAACGGACAAGCATTAGTTCAAACGCCACAGACGGGTAAAATTGTATCTCTAAACGCCAGAGTAGGACAGAAAGTGAGTAAAGGGCAAACGTTGGCGGTCATTGAACAAAATATTGATGCTTCAACTCAAGTAAGTTTCCAAGCGGAAAGGAATAATTTGGAAGCGGAACTTCAAGCCGCCAAACGGGAATATGATCGTCTTAAAGGAATTGAGGATATTGCCGCTAAAAAAGATGTTTCCGAGGCCGAAGCACGTTACCAAAAAGCCCAACAAAATTTAAAGGTTTTTAAAAATGTTGGCTCAGACGGCAACGGAAGCTTAAAATGGATTGCCTTGAAATCACCCATCAGTGGTACAATTGGCAATTTTAACTTCTCGTTGGGTTCAACGGTTAATAGTGGGGAGACCATTTTTACGGTTATTAATTTATCGAAAGTTTACATCGAAGTTCAGGTCTATGACAAGGATGTAACCTTAGTAAATGGAGCTAAAAAATTTACGGCAGAATATAGTGATGATTCTCATAAAACGGCTCAACTCAAACTCATTGCTCCTGCTCTCACGGTGAATCCAACCAATCAGTCACAGCGAGTTTTGTTTGAGTTGGATAATCCCACGGGTGGTTTCAAGATTGGCGAATTTGTCAATATCAGAGTTTTTGCGGGGCAACCAGTCCGAGGAATCACTATTCCGAGTTCCGCTATTAGTGAAATTAACGGTAAACCCGTGGTATTTATGAAAGATTCGCCCGAGGGTTTTAGTGTTGCTTACGTTTCAACGGGCAACGACAATGGAGAATATACCATCATCAAAAAAGGAATTGAAGAGGGCGAAAGGGTGGTAGTTAATGGGACTTACCAATTGAAAATGATTTATCAAAACCAATAATTATAATTCACAGATTAAACAATTTAAAAATGAAATCAATCCAAATTCTTGCTACTTTTTGCTTAATTGTAGCGGTATCAGCAAGTAATTCTTTTGCCCAAAAATCCAAAGGAAAAGCTAAAAAAGAAGTTGTTTCGGCAGTTTATGCCTGTTCAATGCACCCCAATATGACGGGTAAAAAAGGCAATAAATGTCCAACGTGTGGCATGGCATTAGTTCCAAAGAAAGCCAAAGCTAAAAAAGAGGTTACCGCAGCCGCTTATATCTGTCCGATGAAATGCGAAGGTTCAGCCAGCAATAAGCCAGGCGATTGCCCAAAATGCG
>JAYVRF010000074.1:0-8713 GCA_043756925.1 Arcicella sp.
CAATATTTCAATAAAAATGCCCAAATTAATTAATTTGGGCATTTTTATTGAAATATTGAGTATGAAAATCTATTTCTTAAAACTATCCTTTAACCCAACCGTCCGATTAAAGACCAAATTCTCAGCCGTTGAATCTGTATCTAAACAGAAATATCCCTTCCGCATAAATTGATAATTCGTTCCGATTTTAGCTTCCTTCAAGCTTGGTTCAACAAAAATCTCAGGCAAAATGGTTAAAGAATCTGGATTAATAAACTTTTTGAAATCATCCCCAACTTGCGAGGCATCTTCCAGAATCAATAATCTATCGTACAAACGAGCTTCCACTTTCAAGGCATGAGATACTGAAACCCAATGGATTACACCCTTTACGTTTATTCCCGAAGTATCTAATCCTGAGCGACTTTCTGGAAAATAACTGCAATGTAATTCCGTAATATTCCCTAATTCATCTTTCACGAAATCATCACATTGAATGATGTATGCCCCTTTCAAACGTACCATCAAGCCTGGACCTAATCGGAAAAACTTCTTCATCGGTTCTTCCATAAAATCGTCATGCTCGATGTATAGAGTACTGCTAAAAGGCACAATGCGACTTCCTGACTCGGTATTTTCTGGATTATTTTCGATGGATAGTTCTTCCGTTTGTCCCGCTGGATAATTTGTAATAACCACTTTCAAAGGGTCAAGCACCGCCATTACACGGGTGGCTGATTTATTCAAATCTTCTCTTACACAGAAATCTAAAACGCCTACGTCAATCAAATTTTCACGCTTGCCAACCCCAATTTTCTCACAGAAATTACGAACTGATGCAGGGGTGAATCCACGACGACGTAAACCCGAAATTGTTGGCATTCTGGGGTCATCCCAACTCGAAACAATGCCTTCTTGGATCAACTGCAATAGTTTACGTTTGCTCATCACGGTATGTGTAAGGTTCAAACGAGCGAATTCGTATTGTTGAGAAGGAAATATGTTTAATTTTTCAATAAACCAGTCGTACAATGGACGATGAACGTCAAACTCTAATGTGCAGATTGAATGCGTAATTTCCTCAATCGAATCCGACTGTCCGTGAGCAAAATCATACATCGGATAAATGCACCAATCATTGCCCGTGCGGTGATGTTCAACGTGTCTGATACGGTACATGAGCGGGTCTCGCATGTGCATATTTGGGTGAGCCATGTCAATTTTTGCCCGTAAAACTTTTGCTCCATCTTCAAATTTTCCTGCCCGCATACCAGCAAACAAATCAAGGTTTTCTTCGATTTTCCGATAACGAAATGGACTGTCCTCACCATTCAAAGTTGGATTGCCTTTCTGTGCCGCAATCATATCGGCGGGTTGGTCGTCCACATAAGCTAAACCCTTTTTGATAAGCTCAACCGAAAATTGATAAAGTTGCTCAAAATAGTCTGAGGCGTATAATTCTTGGTCGTTTGTCCAATTAAAACCCAACCATTTCACGTCTGATTTAATGGAATTTACGTATTCAGTTTCTTCTTTTTCTGGATTGGTGTCATCAAAACGGAGGTTGGTTTGCCCGCCATATTTTGCTGCCAAACCAAAATTTAGGCATATAGATTTAGCGTGACCAATGTGTAAATAGCCATTTGGTTCTGGTGGAAAACGGGTTAAAATTCGTCCACTATTTTTCTCAGTCGCTAAATCTTCTTCTACGATTTGTTCAAGGAAATTCAATGATTTTTTTTCTTCTTCTGCCATGTTTTCTTTTTCTCGTTATTGATGTTGCCTAAGTATAAACGCTCATTTTAATACAGATGAGAACGTTTCAACCAGTTTTGGGCGTATTAAATTCCGATTTTCTTAACCACAAAATTACACCATTTACCATTTAAAATGCTGAATTAAAGTAAAAAGACCTAATTTATAACTTTCTGAAATTGTTCTATATAAAATTTTAAATTTTCCAATCTTGTACTATCAGTATCTTTCAATTTAAGAATTACGCTTAGTGTCCGTTCATTATCAAAAATATAAATTAACTCAGCCCTATCTCTGGGACATTTTATGAACGATGGAACTAAGTATTCATATTTAGGATTGTGCTTCAACAATTCAAATTTTGAATAAGTTTTTATATCTTTTGAAGCCAAGTATTCATTATTATCTTTCTTAATCTTAAAAAGTAAATTATTTTCATACAATTTAGCTTCATAATAATTGCAGGTATCAAGCATAGAATTGATTTTATTTTTAATGAAATTCTTTTGAAAAATCATCATTTCTTTCTTTTCAATTTTATTATTTTTATTCAGAACAAATGCAAAAACGACATTTGGAATTATCAGAAATAGATATAAATATTGAGTAAAAATGTCCTTTTCAAATAGTTTGATATAGATTTTAAGAAGAGAACTGCTAAACATTATAGTAAATAATAATCCTAATGAGATGCCAAATATTTTGTTTTCAATGATAAAATATAGCCACAGTAATAGCATAGAAAAGATACAATTACAAACCTAATTTTTACAAATAGATTTTATTCATTTGAAAGTAAAATTAAATGGGATTAAACATGAGATTGAATTAACCAAAATTACAAATTTTACCCTCAAAATCCCCATTTCAAGATAAAACAGAAAGTTTCATCCAATATTTTATGAAATTACCATTTTTGTGCATCTGTGAATTAGAGATTTTTGTTATTCCAACGAAGGAGAGAACTGATTTACGTTCCCAAAATAGTAATTCGTAGAGATTTATAACTGTTCCCTCCTGCTTCGAGATGACAAATTCAATTCACTATAATATTCAAAAACCATGAACATCAAACGTTTAGTTACAAGGTTACTTCTCCTTTGTCTAACCACAAGCCTAACCTTTGGGCAAGTCGTCAAAGAATAATTGGCGGATTCTAAAATTGAAAAAATTACGATTTCCTTTCAGGAGCTTCTATCGTAAGATCGGTGATGAAGTTGTATTTTGAAGATACTTATTTGGGCGATTCTTATTTGAATGTCAGTAATCAAGACACACTCAGTATTTCGTTAGGTAGGGAAAAAGGCGTGGTTGTTTCCAAAAATAAAATGACCGATTTTAGAAACAAACAATCTTTGGGTAGTAATAAAGTGGATAGTCGAGGCTATGAAATTACGGTTATAAATACCAAACGTCAAGCAATTAATTTAACGGTTGAAGACCAATTCCCTGTCTCAAAAGCCAAGGAAATTGAAGTAAATGACCAAGAAGCCGAGGAAGCCGAAATCAATAGAGAAACAGGTAAAATCACGTGTAAACTGAAATTAGATCCTAATAAAGAAAAGATTTTAAAGCATAAATTCCCCGTTAAATCTCCGAAGGGAATGGTACTAAATCCGTTCAATCCGTGTTATCCGTTGTCTAATTGTTCCGACTTTTTACGAACAATCCTTTCCCAAAATGGGTTATTATCACATGAAAGCAGAACAAATAATTCTTACTGACCAAGAAATTGACCGTGTTGTTGAAATGGCATGGGAAGACCGTACGCCTTTTGATGCCATCACTGCTCAATTCGGACTGAAAGAACAAGCAGTCATTGAGGTGATGCGTAAGGAAATGAAGCCGTCTTCCTTCCGTATGTGGCGGGCGAGAGTGCAAGGTCGGGCAACAAAACATCGGGCAAAAAGTATGGTAGATGATGGAAGATTTAAAAGTATATTACAAAAGAAAATTTCGTTCAATAAGATTTCTAAGCGAAAATAACGCTGTTTTCAGAATAAGATATTGTTTTAATCTTTTGTAGATTTGGTTTAGTTATTCTGTTTTCACAAAATTTTATTCCGCTTTTACTTGAAAATGACCGCTTAATAAAAATAATATTCTCCCAAATTGCATTTCTGTGAAATTTCTTAGAATATTTCAAAGAAAGTATTTAGCTTTGTTATAAATCCCTATCCCATCATTACACATCACTCGTATAAGCGTATTAATTTAAAAAATTACTGATTACATAGCACGGTAAAACTGCGACTATTTTGTCTATGTTACCTAAATTTTCTATGTGGTTGCAAAATTCTAAACATTCAAAAAAATGAGTATCAAATTGGATCAAATTGACCATAAAGTATTGGAGATTTTACAGCAAAATGCCAAAATCACGAATGCCCAATTATCAAAGGAAATAGGTCTATCACCTGCCCCAACTTTGGAAAGGGTTAAAAAATTAGAACTGGCAGGAATTATTGAGAGCTATCACGCACAATTGAACCGTGATAAAGTGGGTTTGGGGGTAACAACCTTCGTAACGATTACACTGACTGGGCATAAAAAACAAGTAACAGAGTCATTTGTTTCGCAAGTAAATTTAATTCCAGAAGTAATTGAGTGTCACCATGTTACGGGTTCAGGAGATTTTCTTCTGAAAATAATTGCCAAAGATATTTCGTCTTATCAGAAATTGATGTTGGAGAAAATTAATGAAATCGAAGAAGTGGCAGGAACGCAAACAATGGTGATTCTTTCGACTTTTAAGGAGAGTAAAGTATTGCCGATTCCTTGATTGTTATTGGTAACTGGTTATTAGTTATTAGCAAATTGGACGAATAACTAATAACCAGTTTATGTTAACTAATCACTATTCCTCCACCAAAACATTAAAACTAAAATCCAGCGGATCAAAGGCTTCGGCTACTTGATTTAAGAATTCTGGATTATTGAGATAAAAGTTTAAGAAATTCTCGACTCTTTCCTGTGGTACGCCATTTGGGAAGAGTTTTTGTTTTATGCCTAAAAGCTGATTTACTTCCGTTTCTTGATTACGTTCTTCGGCTTTTTTCAAGCGTTTTTCAAGATTCTCTAAGGCATTTAAAACCTTTTGTTGCTCACCTTTCACAGCTCCTTCCAAAGTTTTATCAACCTTGATAGCTTTCTCCACAATCTTATCAAAAATATTTATAAACTCTTGACTTTCAGTGGTTAAGCTCAATGAATTTTGAGAATTGCGTTCCACAAAATTCTTCTTTAAAGTAATTTCATCCAAGAATAAATCGTTCGCTGAAAGTCCTAATTTTTCAATTCTTTTGGCGGTTGATTTGTTAATAATCATCCCAAAATTTCGAGGCATTAAAATGGGGAATTCCACTTGATGATAATCAAATATTCCCTTCAATTGCAACCAATAAGGTACTTCTGATGGTCCGCCAATGTAGGCTAAATTTGGTAAAATAACTTCTTCATACACTGGACGTAAGACCACATTTGGACTAAATCTTTCAGGTTCTGTTTCTAATAAATTCAATATCTCAGCTTCCGAAAATTGAATATCAGTATTCAAAATTTTGTATGAATTTCCTTCCTTCGTAATTCGTTCACGCACGCCATCTGCCAGATAAAAGAAGTTAATTTCTCTGGGAACAATTTGCGTTTTATACCCTAAATTTTCAATTTCTTTGGTAGTTTTTAAGACAATATTGAAGGCAGAATGTTTTAGTAAATCGTTTTTAATAATCGGAATAAATTGTCTTTTTAAATCTCTATCATCTGCATCAATACAGATAAGTCCTTGATTACCAAATAGTTCATGAGCATAGCATCGAACGGAATTCGCTAACGTTTCATGGTTAAGATATGCCTCTTTGAAAACCGCTGGGCATTCTGACATTTCTGAAATTAGCGTTTCTAATTCCTTCGGATTCATCCTGCCAACTGCCCCTTTTTGAGTGGTTTCCCAAGTTGAATTCTTACCAAATAACGAAAAATGATTTATTTCCGCAAAATCATGGTCTTCACTCGCCATCCAATAAATAGGGACGAAATTATAATCAGGAAAATAAGATTTTAATTTCTTTGCTAAGTTGATGGTTGTAATCATTTTGAAGACTACATACAAAGGTCCCGTGAAGATATTTAATTGATGTCCTGTTGTTAGTGTGAATGTATTTTCTTGTAAAAGAATGTCTAAATCAGGCTGATTCGGGAGGTTTTTGTATTGCTTTTTAAGCGTTTCAACTAATACTTTTCGCTTTTCAATGTCAAATTTTTTGAGAGTAATTTGTTTGTTAAACCCTTGAATGTCAGGATAATTACCAGAAAAATCTTGCAGTTTAGGAGATTGCTGAATGAAGTCTAAAAATAGCGACGAAAATTGATTTACTTCTGAAAGCGTTATTTGGTTGATTTGCATAATGAATTTAGCATAAAGGGAAATAGGATTTTACCCTTTTCTTTAACGAATAAGTTTGTGAGTTTGTTCCTGTGTAAAAATCTGTATGAATTCGGATTCGTGGGATTTTAGGATTTTTAGGATTGTCTTTCGAATGTTTATCGCCATAATCCTAAAAATCCATTAATCTGAATTCAGACATCCCATAAAAAACAAAAACCAGCCGACCATCAAACTTGCCCCACCGATGGGTGCGATTGCTCCCCACATTGTTACACCCGTTACACAAATCAAATACAATGAACCTGAGAAAATGACTGTTCCAACGATGAAGGCATAACCCGCCCAAGTGAGGAATTTATGAGGGATTTTATCGGTTAATATTCCCACAAATATCAATGCTAAAGCACCGTACATTTGATACTTAGCGGCTGTTTCATAAGTTTCAGCACGGTTTGATGCCTCCAAAGCTACTTTAAAAGCATGAGCTCCGAAGGCACCCAAAGCAATTGATAAACCCGCTAAAATGGCTCCTAATTTAAGGAATAATTTATTCATTTTATTGTTTTTTTAAGCTATTGGCAAAATGTCCATTCATAATTGAGATAGCTTCTTCAATCGTTCCTAAACCAATTTCTGCCCTTCTCTTATTAAGATTTTTTAGGTCAATAACTGTTTTAGGTTCATAACTTGTACCTTTTTCATTGATTTTTAATTGCGTTCCATAAACTTGTGGCTTTGCCTGATTTAGATTTACTCTATCCGTTAAATAGGCAAATTCGATAGGGCTTGCGTTAACTTTCTCAATTTGTTTTTTCATCACGACCAAAACTTCTTGTTGAAAAGTTGAGTCAATATCCATTCGTTGAACCATTTGCAAAAAATTATGCGAGCTTTGTTCTCCTACTTCGCTATACCCTAAAAACCCGTTTTCTTTGAAAAGTGTTTTTAGTTGAATTTTGTCTGCATCTCCAACCGTTTTCCATTCATCCATCAAATTTTTCATTTCGGGAGCATCAGATTTTATGTTCTGATTCATCAAGTCAATGTGTCTTTTAGCAACGGATTGATCGTGTTCAATCATCAAATCAATTTGTTTAGCAACGGCAGGAAGTTTCACAGTTTCAGTTTGAGCATGAATTTGAAACGCAGTAAGTAATACGATTAATAATAACAAGATTTGCTTTTTCATTTTTTTATTTTCGTAGTGTGTTTCATAAATGAAATGGTTGGTGGATTTGTATTTTTGAATGGTAGAAATATTACCCAAGAAATAATTTTACATAGGAAAAATCACAAAATTGAATTTCATCGTAACCATCTGACTTACAGTATATTGTATTTTTTATAGCATTTATTCTTGAAGTATCTTTTAGAATAAATGCCATAAAATTTAATTTACCTTTTAGAATAAATACCTAAATGCCTTTTACTTCTTCCGTTTCAAAGCCAAATCATGGGCGGTATCGTAATAACTCCTCAGATTTATCCAGTCAAAAGTCTCGGAAATACTTTCTACACGATTGCGTTGGGTGATGCGTTCACGTTGCGATTGTTTGACGAATTTCAAGAGCATTTCAGATAATTGTTCTGCCGCTTTATGGAAGTCTTGCGAAGTCCTGTTTACGACCATAACGCCCCATTGCTCGTAATCACGCATGATTTGCATCATATAATCGCCAAAACCCGAAAGGTCGGAAGTGATTGTTGGAACGCCACGGGCAATACATTCCAGCGGCGTATATCCCCAAGGTTCATAATAACTTGGGAAAACGCCCAAATTGCAACCTCTCACAAACTGCCCATAATCCAAGCCAAAAAGGGGATTAGTCGAAACAATAAAATCGGGGTGATAGACAATCTTAACTTTATCTTCTGGATTATTCATCAAATTGGCTTTTTCGGTATAATCTGTAATTCCGTCTGGTTGTTTCAGTAAATGCGTAACCACTTTTGGACGTTTATTGGTTTTCCAAGTTTGAATAGTTCTCCGCAGACGCAAACGCCAATATTCATCAATAAATTCGTTCAAATCGGGCATTTTTAAGTCCGTTGCCGAGGCTGATGCTTGGAATAATTTCTCGCCAATTTGCTTTTCAATGGCATTGCAGGTCTCATGAATTTCGTCCATCACCGCCCTTGATTGCAGTACTTCTGGGTCAATAGAATGGAAGGGCTGTTTGGTAATAAAAAACATCACAACCGTCTTATCAATTTTTGCCTGTTTCATCTTATAATTTAGCCTTGCGAGGGCTTCCAACGTGATGTCATAGCCTTTATTCGAGAATTCATAACGTCCAGAAGTAAAGAAATACAAGGTTTTTTCAAGGTCGAAAGGCTGACTTTGGAAGAAATGTCCCATCACAAATTCATTGATTTTATCTTTGAATTTAGTATGCAGATTTTGGTGTTCGTGCATTGCCGAGAAACGGGTGATATTGAGTCCGTTTGGTAGGATTAAATCAGGCACTCGACCCAACAAAAACTCACATTCACGGGCGGTTACATCACTCACCGTCGTCATTACGTTACAAAGGGTTGCCGCCATACGTTCGATGGTTGCTTGGGTTTCGATTCCATAGTGTCTGGAGGCAT
>JAYVRF010000075.1:0-31201 GCA_043756925.1 Arcicella sp.
TTTACGCAAAAAAATTAAGAATGAAAAAACTAATTTTTGCAGCAACTGCCTTGCTTACTGCCTTCGGTGCCGATGCTCAACAAGTACCCCAAAAATCAAATTATAGTCAATATGATTTGTTCAATCCGTTGTTTAATTATACCCTTTCAACGCCAACAAGAAGTGGCTCTGGAACACCTGGGGCGAATTATTGGCAAAATTCAGCCGATTATAAAATCAATATTATGTTGGATGATGTAAAAAATACGGTCGAAGGAGACGTTGAAATTACGTATAAAAATGCTTCTCCCGATAAACTTAATTTCCTTTGGTTACAGTTAGACCAAAACCAATTCAATACAAAATCTCGTGGCGGATTAACAACCCCTATTTCGGGCGGACGTTTCGGAAATGTGGGTTTTGATGGTGGTTACCAAGTAAAATCCGTAACGATTGATGGAAAACCCGCTGATTTTACTGTGACCGATACACGAATGCAAATTAAGTTGATTTCACCTTTGACCGAACGTACTGGTGCAGCAAAAATTAAGGTGACATTCTCATTTAATATCCCAAAATATGGCTCCGACCGTATGGGGACGCAGGAAGCCAGAAACGGAACAATTTTTGAGCTTGCCCAATGGTATCCTCGAATGTGTGTTTATGACGATATTGAGGGCTGGAACGTACTTCCATATTTAGGAGCGGGTGAGTTTTATTTGGAATATGGCAACTTTGAATATGCCGTTACGGTGCCTTCAACGCATATTGTGGTGGGTTCAGGAGAATTAACCAACCCAAATGACTGTTGGACTTCGGAGCAACAAAAACGTTTGGCGGATGCTGCAAATAGTGATAAAACCGTCATGATTATTGAAAAAGATGAGGTTGGAAAAGAAAATTCAAGACCTAAAAAAGATGGTAAAATTACGTGGAAATTCCGTTGTTTAATGGCTCGTGATGTGGCATTTGCAACGTCAAAAGCCTTCATGATTGATGCTGCCAAAATTAATTTACCAAGTGGTAAAAAATCATTGGCGATGTCGGCTTATCCTTCTGAATCTGCGGGAGACAAAGCCTGGTCACGCTCGACAGAATATGTGAAAGGGGCGATTGAATATTATTCAAAATGGTTGTTTGAATATACTTATCCTGTGGCTACCAACGTTGCGGGTGTTGTGGGTGGAATGGAATACCCAGGAATTGTTTTTTGTGGGAATAATAGTCAAGGGGAAAGCCTTTGGGGTGTAACTGACCACGAATTTGGGCATAATTGGTTTCCAATGATTGTGGGCTCAAACGAACGCAAATTTGCTTGGATGGATGAGGGTTTTAATACTTTTATCAATTTTTATTCAACCGATGAATTTAACAAAGGCGAATATAAAGGAGCAAAAATTGATATGCACCAAATGTCAAAGCAGTTATTCCGTGAATCTGCCGAACCAATTATGAACATTCCTGACGTAATTCAACCCAACGGTTTAGGTTTTGAGGCGTATTACAAGCCAGGTTTAGGTTTGAAAATGTTGCGTGAGCAAATTCTTGGGATTGAGCGTTTTGATTATGCTTTCCGTGAATATATCAAACGTTGGGCATTCAAACATCCAACGCCTTATGACTTTTTCAAAACGATGGAAGATGCCGCTGGGGAAGATTTATCGTGGTTTTGGCGAGGTTGGTTCTATGAAACATGGAAACTTGACCAGTCGGTGAAAGATGTACAGTATGTGGAACAAGACCCAAAAAATGGGGCAGTTATCACAATTGAAAACTTGGAGAAATTAGCAATGCCAGCCATCGTTGAAATGGAAATGGCAGGTGGTACGAAGGAACGGATTACGTTGCCAATTGAGATTTGGCAAAGAGGTGGCACTTGGACATTTAAGAGTTCAACAACTATGCCTTTGAAATCTGTAACGATTGACCCAGACCACGTTTTTCCAGATATAAATTCAAAAAATAATACTTGGAAACCTTTGAATTATAAGGCTGCGAAGGCGAATTAGAGGGGGTATAATTATTAGTCAATAGCAATGGGGATTAGGTACTGACTTAATCCCTTTTTGCGTATTTTCGTAAATAAAAACCAAAAAAATGCAAAACCTAAATCTCCTTTCCATTGCAAAACGCCTTCAGTCAATCGCCCAAGCGGGTATTTTTTACAGTGATGATAAGCCTTTTGACCATGAGCGATATGAAGAAATTTCTGAGTTAAGTGTTCAGATATTGAGCAACTTGACAGATGAACCCATCAAAAAAGTTGGTAAACTTTTTACCCAAGAAAGAGATGGTTATCAGACCCCAAAAGTAGATATTCGGGCGGTGGTTTTTAATGAATCAGGGGGAATTTTAATGGTAAAAGAGAAAGTTGATGGTTGTTGGTCGTTACCAGGTGGCTGGGCAGATGTGGGATACACTCCTTCAGAAGTTGCAATAAAAGAAGTTCGAGAAGAAACGGGTTTGGAAGTAAAAACGGTAAGGATTTTAGCCGTGATTGATAAACGAAATCATTTACATCCACCCGAAGGCTGGTATGTGTACAAGATTTTTATTTTATGCGAAAAAATTGGGGGAAATATTTTAACCGATACAACAGAAACTTCTGATATTCAATATTATAGTTTAGAAACCCTCCCTCCTCTCTCCGAATCAAGAAATGTATATTCACAGATAAAAATGATGTTTGAATATCGGGACGATTTGGATAAAGCTGTGTATTTAGATTAGCTAATGATTATTTGTTAATGGTGAAAGAAATTCTAACTCTAAAAATTGAATTCATTTTAACCATTAACAGTTAACCAATAACTCATTCCAATCAATCTATTTCTTAAACTTCAAAGCCAACACATTTTTGGCAATTTTCTTACCTTCTGCCAAACCCGTTTCGTTGTCTTGGCGAGTATGAATTCCTCCGTATAAGCGTGAATTGGCAGATTCAGTAGCAAATTGATTAAAATTCTTGAAGGAACGAGCCTTAAATTCAACTCCTGTGTTGGTATCTTTCATACGTCCTACATGAGAATTATCAGTAAAAGCAAAATTATTTCCGAAGAAATTAGTTAAAACTTCAGCCACAGCACCAGACTGTGTAGCATGACCTGATGGAAAACCGGGAAACGGAGGTGCAGGCCAAAATGGTTTCCAATTAGCATCAATTGTTCTTCTGACCATCGTGTAAGGACGTTCATTATTAAATTTGTATTTGCATTTCCAGCAACCAATAAAAGCATCATTTAGGGTAATGCCAGTACGAGCAAATGCTTCTGCCGCTTTCCCTAAGCCTATTTTTGCTTGTTTAACTGCAACATTTGTGATAAAATATGAATGTCCAGCAGGCGTGAAAGTATCGCCTGGATTATCTGCCCACCAAACTGCAATTTCCTTTTGCTCTTGTGTTAAAGATTTATTGATTGTATAAACCTCAAAATACTGCCCAAAATAAGGCGAAGTTAGAGAATTTGAAAAAGTGATTGGATTTGGTATAGCCATTTCTTGATTGGCAGGCACAAACGTACGGTTTGTTCCCCAAGTAGGTTGCATTGGTGTTTTTAATCCATTTTCAGTCATTTGCCAAGAACCTGGAAAAACTGGAACAATATAAGTAGCGAGGAAATTTCGCTTGTAGCCTTCGTGTCCACCATCTGTTTTCGACCATTCAAAAATGGCATCGGCAATACTTTGCCCGTATTTTTCTGAACGGTCAATAATGTCCTGAGCAACGCCACCTTTATTAGCATTTCTCAAAACAACTTCCACCGAATCAATAATTCTTTTATTCGTAACTGCTTGTGGGCGAGATACTTCTGCGTATAAAGCACGCATCATGTTGGCTTCGGCAGCATTGGCACTTAAAGCCCAATTATAATCTTTACCCATTTCTGTTTTTGGTAAAGTAGATAATGTTGCCAATTGACCCGCCAAAGATTGATTATTTGTAAGTCCACTCACCACAGATTCATACATCGTAAGTCCTCCGAGGGCATAAGCACGGGCAGCCACAGGAGGAGTATAACCCGCAGTAGTTTTCGTCAATTTCAATTGCATTTCAGCCCAAGTGCTGATAACATCAGCAGAAAATTTGTTTGCTGGCGAAGTATCTTCTTTTGGAAGTTGAGGCGTAACGTCGGTTTCTTTGACTTTACATGAATTTAAAAATAAAGCAAAACAAGCAATTGCGAGTAACAAAACGTGTTTTTTAAGATTTTTACCAGATGATTTAATCAGTCGTTGTGTTTTCATTTGTAAAAAATTTGGTTGAATATATCCATTTAGGCAATAGTTTGATTAATCGTTCTTGGAACTTACCACAAAATTCTTGCCATAATTTTATGAACGGTAAGCTATACGTTTTGGTAGGGTTTGTAGCCGTTAAATTACTCATTTTCAAGTATATAAACAAAAAACTCTCAACTACAAGAGCAAAGAGTTTTTACTATTTTATAAATAATAACAAAGCAATACAACCGATGGTCAGATATTTTTCTTTGTTTTGTAACCATTCTTATCAACATTTGTCACAATTTTTATGAATTATTTTTCGAGAAAATCAGTTAAATCAAACCTACAAGGTTTTGAGGACCTTATGGGTTTATCGTCATTGAAAAATCGAACAAAACCTGTAATTTTGAATGAAAGAAAATTAAACCATGCGAATTGACCCAGCAACCATAGAACGAATAAGACAAACTGCCGACGTTGCCGATGTCATCGGAGACTACGTGTCTTTGAAGAAAAAAGGAGCGAATCTTTGGGCGTGTTGTCCGTTTCATGGCGAAAAATCTCCCTCGTTTTCAGTGTCGCCCGCCAAGGGAATTTATAAATGTTTTGGTTGTGGAAAAGCGGGTGATTCCATCCGTTTCATCATGGATATTGAAGGTTTGGGATACGGTGAAGCACTCAGACATTTAGCGAAAAAATACGGCATCGAAATTCAAGAAACTGTAATGACAGATGAGCAATTATTAGCTCAGAATGAACGAGAGAGTCTTTTGATTGTTTTAAATTACGCCAAAAACTATTACCAAAATAATCTTTTCAAACATGACGAAGGGCAATCCGTCGGTTATCCTTACTTCAAAGAAAGGGGTTTTTCGGATAAAACAATCAATACTTTTGAGTTAGGATATAGCCTCGAATCGTGGGACGCTTTCACCAAAGAGGCTCTCAAAAATGGGTATAGTTTGGAGGTTTTAGAGAAGGCGGGATTGACAATAATCAAGGAGAGTGAACAGTTGGCAGTCGGCAATCGGCAGTCAACAGAAAGTGTAAAATCCTTCGATAGATTTCGCAATCGGGTAACTTTTCCAATTCATAACGTTTCTGGAAAAGTAATTGCTTTTGGGGCGAGGATTTTAAAGTCGGATAAATCTCAGGCGAAATATTTGAATTCACCCGAAACGGAGGTTTACCATAAATCAAATGTACTTTACGGAATTTTTCAGGCTAAAAATACCATCCGAACAAAAGATGTTTGCTATTTAGTGGAAGGATATACGGACGTAATTTCTTTGCATCAGGCGGGAATTGAAAACGTGGTTGCTTCTTCGGGAACATCTTTAACAATTGAGCAAATTCGCTTGATTGGACGATTTACGCAAAACATTACGGTTCTTTATGATGGTGATACGGCAGGGATAAAAGCCTCTTTGCGTGGAATGGACATGATTTTGGAGGAAGGGTTGAACGTTAAATTAGTCGTTTTTCCAGAAGGCGAAGATCCTGACAGTTATGTACAAAAGATTGGTTCTGACGATTTTGTGAAGCATATTCAAGAAAGTGCCAAAGATTTTATCACTTTTAAAGCGGAACTTTCTTTAAAAGAAGCCGCTGGCGACCCGTTTAAAAAATCCGAATTAATTAAGGACATGGTGGGCAGTATTTCCAAAATTCCTGATTCGATAAAACGGTCAATATTTTTTCAGAAAACGGCAAGTTTAATGCAGATTGATGAACAATTATTGATTTCAGAAAGTAATAAAATCACCATTGAAAGAGGCAGACAAAAGGACAAAGATCGTGAACGGGATAATAATCGTCAGCGTTTGCAGAACGATTTGCCGAAGGGTGTAACGCTTAGTAAACCCGCTCCGAACATCAATATTGGTGAAATGCCAAGTTTTTCGGAGGATGAAGATTTTTCTGGATTCTTGGGTGATTTTAACCCCAATCAACAAAATACTGAGCCACTGATTGACTCACCCGAAGCTCCAAGAATCATACTTTCAGGTACGGGTTTGCAGGAATTGGAATGTATCAGATTGTTAGTAAATCACGGCACAAAGGAGGTAGATCCTGGGGTTGCTCCTGGCGTGACGGTTACGCATTACATTTTGGCAGAAATTGATGGGATGAACTTTGCAACGCCCATTTATCAAGAAATTTTATCCATATTTCGGGAACAGTTTTTGCAAGGAAATATCTTGAATGCTCAACATTTTATTGGACATCAAATAGAGAGCATTCAACAAGAAGCAATCAATCTTTCGTCTGAACGTTATTCAATTTCCGACCAATGGGTGAAGCACGAAATCATTGTTCCAACGGAAATTGACAAGTTAGCGGATTTGGCTTTTCAGAATATCCTAAGATTAAAAAAGGCTTATAACGAACAGCAAATGAAGGAAATCATGAGAAAAATGTCTCAAACTTCCGACATGACTGAGCAAACTCGCCTCTTGGAAATGTTTATGCAAGCCAAAAATATTGAGAAAGATATTGCGAAGGAATTGGGGACGGTAGTAATTCGTTGATTAAATAAATCTCAAACTTTACCATTAAATTAATAATGACAAAAACATTGTATTTAGTCCGCCACGCAAAAGCTTCTGACTCCGTTAGTCCAGATTTAATCCGTCCGCTTGTTGCGAATGGAATGATTGATGCCGCTCGGATGGGCAGACATCTTGCCTCAAAAATGCAAGGAATTGACCAAATTTTAACCTCACACGCTGAACGTACACAAATGACTGCCCAAGTTTTTTGCGAGCAGTTAGGCATTGATAATCAGATAGTTAAAATAATTGAAGATTTATATGAGAGTTCGCCAAAGCATTATTTAGATGCCCTAAGTGAAGTTTCGGAAGCTATGGATTCAGTCATGATTGTGGGGCATAATCCAAGCATAAGTTACTTAGCTGAATACTTAACGGGTGAAGAAATTGGCTCAATGCCCACGTGTTCAGTCGTTGGAATGACATTTGAAAGTTTGACTTGGGCAGAGGTTTCAAAGAAGACTGGACATATGATTTTTTATGATTCTCCTGATGGGATTTTGGGGGTGAAAGTGTAGGTTAGTTATTTGTTACTGGCTATCTGTCATTGGATGAAACCATCGCTAATAGCCAGTGAATTTTCAGACAGTCTAATACACGAAAACCAGTAACTAATTACTAAACCTTACTTCCTAACCCCAACCGCAACTTTCCCATCCCCAACCCGCTTCCAACCCATAATCTCAAAAGGAAAATCTCCTTCAAAAACAATTGATAAATTACGCTTCAAATCTGAATAATCTAAGTTGTATATTTTTAGTTTTTTACCAGTAAATTCAGTTCCTACATAATCTTTTATTTCCGCTTTTGCTTCATAAATATTCGGCGATTTTCTGACTGAATGCCAATAAGCAAAACTTGGAATAATCTCAATATCTCCCGTTGGCAAATCATTGGGGTTCATTCTGATTTTTGCCCATAATTCGTCTTCAAGGTTTTTCCTTTCTAAAATAAAATGCTTTTTTGTTTTTTCTTGGAAAGTATTGTAGGATTCAATTTCGTAAGATTTTGGAATTTGCGATAATTCTAAAAATGAATTTCCAATGGGTTCTTGAACGGAATTTATGGCCTTCATCGCATGAGGGCGAAGCGTGAGATTAAGCGGTAAATATGCCGAAGTCATAGCGGAATAATCATAATTTTCTTGATGAATTTTTCCTGTAAAATCTAAATGTAAAACTTGGATTGAATCGGTTTTATTTACACCTTCTATGTAGTCAATATTGAAACTCAAACTCCCCTCTCCTACCGAAATTGAATCTTCTTTTAATTCGTATTTTGTGGTTTCCATTTTTCCATTTTTCCAGTAATCAGTAAATGTTTTATTAGTTTCTTGATTAATGGGTACAACCGTTTCAACTTTCGGTTTTAATTCTTGTTGGAAAATAGTGGCTTTTTTGGCGAAAGCATAAACAACTGCCAAAGTGATGCAAATAGCTAAAAAATTGTTTCGGATAAATTTGTTCATGTTGTTATTGAATGAGTGGTTGGCAATTTACACAATTTCGTTAAATTTGTCAGAATATGTCTTAAAATCTGTTTGAGGGAATGAGGTTACACAGAGAGCCACGGAGAAAAAAAATGAGACCCACAGAGAAAAAAATATTGAGAACTCTGTGGTTCTCTTTTAAAAACTCTATGGCTCTCTGTGTAACCTCATTCCCTCAAATTAATTTATCAACAAACCATGAAAAAAATCTCCCAAATCTTGACATTATTTGTCACACTATTTCCACTATTTCTGAATGCTCAAATTGAAAAAGCTCCCCCTCGGGCAGAGGGCGATGGACAATTTAATCGTCTGATTATCAGGGGGGTAAACCTTGTTAACGGCACAGGTTCGCCCATGCAAGGACCTTGCGATATTGTGGTGGAAAAGAATAAAATCATTGAAATAAAAGTCGTGGGTTATCCAGGCGTTCCGATTGACCCAAAGAATCGTCCGCAATTAAATTCGGGCGATAAAGAATTGGATTGCACTGGAATGTATATGCTGCCAGGTTTTGTGGATATGCACGGACACATTGGTGGAAAACAGCAGGGAACACCCGCAGAATACGTCTTTAAATTGTGGCTTGGACATGGCATCACGACCATCCGTGACCCATCGGCGGGAAATGGTTTGGACTGGACGCTCGACCAAAAGATGAAATCTGCCAAAAATGAAATTACTGCCCCAAGAATCTTGGCTTACACCGCTTTTGGGATGGGATCAAAAGAATCAATCACCACGGCAGAACAGGCTCGAACTTGGGTGGAAGAAAATGCAAAAAAAGGGGCGGATGGCGTAAAATTCTTCGGAGCAAGACCTGAAGTAATGGATGCGGCATTGCGTAGGAACAAA
The DNA here is from genome assembly GCA_043756925.1 of Arcicella sp. Taxonomy (GTDB): domain Bacteria; phylum Bacteroidota; class Bacteroidia; order Cytophagales; family Spirosomataceae; genus Arcicella. Next base: position 9,100 of record JAYVRF010000075.1, read on the forward strand.
GAATTAGGCTTGCGTTCTGCCTGTCATCATGCCCAAGTGGACGTGGCTCGTTGGAATGTTTTGAGTTCGGCACGGGCTGGTTTAACTTCAATGGAACACTGGTACGGACTTCCAGAAGCACTTTTTGATAGTCAGACCATTCAAGATTATCCTGCCGACTATAATTATTCAAACGAACAGAATCGTTTTGAAGAAGCGGGGAAATTATGGAAACAAGCGGCAAAACCTGGCTCAAAACGTTGGAATGAAGTAATGGATGAATTATTGAAATTAGACTTCACCATTGATCCAACTTTTAATATTTATGAGGCAAATCGTGAGTTGATGTTAGCTCGCCGTTCGGAGTGGCATGAGGAATATACGTTGCCTCAATTATGGCGTTTTTATCAACCTTCGAGGGTTTCGCACGGGTCGTATTGGCAAGAATGGGGAACGGAACAGGAAGTACAATGGAAGGAAAACTTCAAACTTTGGATGGCTTTCGTGAATGAATATAAAAATCGGGGTGGACGAGTGACAACGGGTTCAGATTCGGGATTTATTTTTCAATTATACGGCTTTGCCTATGTCCGTGAATTGGAATTGTTGCGTGAGGCGGGTTTTCATCCTTTGGAAGTAATCAGAGCCGCAACCCTCAAAAGTGCGGAGGCGTTGGGCATGGCGGATAAAATTGGTTCGGTAGAAGTTGGAAAATTGGCGGATATGATTATCATGGAAGAAAATCCGCTGAAAAATCTTAAAAATCTCTACGGAACTGGTGCCATTAAATTGACTGATAAAAATGAAGTTGTGCGGGTTGGTGGCGTAAAATATACCATCAAAGACGGTGTGATTTATGATGCTAAAAAACTTTTGGACGATGTAAAAAAGATTGTTGCCAATGCCAAAAAGAAAGAAAATTTTGAAATTTTCCAACCTGGAATGGAAAAGAAAGGTAGTGGAAAAGTGCAAGGGAATAAAGAGTAATTAAAATTTTAAAACCAACATATCTATTACATTTTAACCAAGACCCATGCTCACATCCCAAAAACATTTATTTAGCCTTGAAGAAGGCATACATTATATCAATTGTGCCACGATGTCACCTAATCTAAAATCAGTGGAACAAGCTGGTTTTGAGGGAATTATGCGTAAATCTAATCCACAAAAAATTACGCAAGAAACCTTTTTTGAAACAACTATTCCCGTTCAAAAAGCTTATGCTAAATTGATAAACTGCAACGATTTTGAACGCATTGCTATGATCCCTTCAACGTCCTATGGCATGGCGATTGTGGCGAGGAATTTAGCATTTAAACCTAATCTAAAATCAGGTCAGGATATAATAATGGTGCATGAAGAATTTCCTTCGGATGTGTATGCTTGGGAGGAAATTTGTATGGATAAAGGATTAAAAATTAAGACTATCTTCCCTCCTACTGAACTCCAAAATCGGGGAAAAATTTGGAATGAAACGTTGATAAATTCCATTAATGCCAACACATGTTTAGTCGTGATTTCTCCAACGCATTGGGCGGATGGAACTCGGTTTGATTTGGAGGCGATTGGTAAACAATGCCGTATTTACGGGGCTTTATTTGTCATTGATGGAGCTCAGTCCATCGGAGCATTATCCATTGATATTCAGATGATTAGACCAGATGCTGTGATAAATGCGGGTTACAAATGGTTGCTTGGACCGTATTCAGCGGGAGTTGCTTATTTTGGCGAATATTTCGATACGGGTTCATCCATTGAACGCAATTGGATAAACAGAATTGGCTCAGAAAATTTCAAAAATTTAGTGAATTATCAAGATAATTATCGCCCAAAAGCGGATAGATATAATGTGGGAGAAAGAAGTAATTTTATCTTGAATCCAATGCTTGAAACATCTCTCAATCAACTCTTAGATTGGGGCGTGGATAACATTCAGAATTACTGCAAAAATCTCTTGGAAGGACCTTTGAAAATCTTGCAATCAGAAGGCTATTGGGTTGAAGATGAAGCATTTAGAACAAATCATTTAGTGGGAATCAGAATTCCAAAAGGTGCGGACATCACAAAAATTCAAGCGGAATTAAAGCGTAGAAATGTCCAAGTTTCCTTCCGTGGACAAGCAATAAGAATCTCTCCCCACGTCTATAACGACCAAACGGACATTGATTTATTAGTAGATGGACTTTTGGCAGGAAGGTAATCCGTTGTTGGTTATTCGTAAAAATGCCCATTCAGAACTATATATCTAAATGGGCATTTCTTACTAATAACGAATTACCAATAACTGATAACTATTTATTTTGGCATTAAAACTGTATCAATTACGTGGATAATGCCATTGCTTTGATTTACGTCTGCAATTGTTACTTTCGACATTCCACCTTTTTCGTCCGTAATAATTACGCTTTTACCTCTCAATGATGCTGTTAAAGTTCCACCTTGAACCGTCTTCAACGTCGCTTTTCCGTTTCCCGCCTTAATTGCAGCCACAACATCTGATGCACTCATTTTTCCAGCTACTACGTGATACGTCAAAATCGTTGTTAGGGTACCTTTATTTTCTGGCTTCACTAATGTTTCAACCGTTCCAGCAGGCAATTTACCAAATGCTTTGTTGGTTGGAGCAAAAACTGTGAATGGACCTGCACTTGAAAGGGTTTCTACTAAACCTGCTGCTTTCACTGCCGCAACCAAAGTGGTATGGTCTTTTGAATTTACTGCGTTTTCAATAATGTTTTTTGATGGATACATCGCTGCACCGCCCACCATTACTGATTTTTTCATTTGTGCAAATGAACCTACTGATGCTAATGCTAAAGCGAATACTAAAACTAACTTTTTCATATTTTAATAATTACGGAACGCCGCATCGTTTTGTTTAAAATTTGATGATAATGTACAATTACAACAACTAACGATAAATTAAAATGTTTGGATTGTATTTTGAGAAAAAAAATAGTTTTTTGAAAATATCATTGAATCATTTTTTTTGTATTTTTAATAAATATTTATGTAATTACTTAATAGTAAACCACTTATAAATCATTTGAAATGTATAAATCCATTTATAATCCTTCTTTTTCTGAAAAATTCTATCAAATATTATTTAATGAAATCATCAAAAGGTGGAAATCATGTAACAAATAAATGAAATTATATAAATCTTCACTACTAAATTTAATTGCCTTTTGCTTAATTTTTTGTTAAACATCTGAAATTCCACAAAATGTGTGAATTATGTAAGTAATAATATTAACTCCATAATTACTTACAATTTTATATACTGACCTTTACATAAAACAATGTTTATTTAAAAATACACGAAACAGTAATTTTCCTCACTAAAATTGCCTAATACAATTAGCAAACCCATGAAAATACATATAAAGTACATGGTCAGTAATCGCTGTAAAGCGGTGGTTAGAACGGCTTTAAAGGAACTTGGAGTGCATTTTGTCCTCTTGGAATTAGGGGAAGTTGAAATCATGGAAAGACTTACGGGGCAACAACGTGATTCGCTAAAAAATACGCTTGAAGATGCTGGATTGGAACTGATTGACGATAAACGCTCAATATTAATTGAAAAAATAAAAAGTGCCATTATTGATATGGTTCACCAAGCCGAAGAAATGGTTAAAGTGAATGGTTCTACTTATCTCAGCGAAAAACTTAGTCATGATTATACTTATCTGGCAAATATCTTCTCGCAAGTACAGGGAATTTCTATTGAACAATTCATTATCCTCCACAAAATAGAAAAAATTAAAGAACTTTTGATGTACGGAGAACTGAATATTTCGGAAATTTCCTACAAAATGAATTACAGTAGCACCGCCCATTTAAGCACACAATTTAAGAAAGTGACAGGAATGACTCCCACTTATTTTAAACAATTGAAAGAGAAGAGAAGAAATTCGATTGATGAGATTTAAGTTGGGAAATGAATTAAATATTAACTGCCAAAAAGTATGAACGTATTAGGCTCCAAAATACATTTACAAGAACTGAACAATATTTTTGAACAAGCCCCCGTAACCATCCGAATCATTCGGGCGGAGAACTATATTGTTGAATTTGCTAATGAATATTATTTAAAAATTGTTGGAAAAAGTGCAGATATTATCGGCAAACCCCTCTTTGAAACTTTCCCCGAGTTAATTACACAAGGAATAAAACCCCTCATTGATAACGTATTTAAAACGGGTATCCCCTATTTTGGCAGGGAATTTCCAGTGGATATTTTCAAGAATAATGCAACTAAAAGATACTATTTTAATTTTGTTTATACGCCATTACGAGAAACAGACGGCTCAGTTACAAAATTAGTACTGGTATCAACCGATGTTACCGAACAGGTTAATTCCCAACTAAAAAGTCAAGAATCAGAACATAATTATAGAGAATTAATTTATTCTTCGCCTTCCATGATGGCAGTTTTGAAGGGAGAATCCATGCTGATTGACATTGCCAACGATGCGATTTTAGAATCCTGGGGGAAGGGTAAAGACATTTTTAATAAATCAATATTTGAAGTCCTGCCCGAAACCGTCGAACAAGGGTATGATAAATTATTACTGAATGTTTTTAAAACGGGCATTCCCTTTTTTGCCTACGAACAATCCGTTGATATGGTTCGACATGGAAAGAAAGAAACGGGTTTTTATAATTTCGTTTATCAACCCCAACGCAACGTAAATGGAAAAATTGAAGGCGTTGCCATTATTGCTAATGAAGTTAGTACGCAAGCAATTATCAATAAAAAAATAAAAGAAAGTGAATTGCATTTCAGGATGCTTGCAGAATTGATGCCCGAGAAAGTAACTAATGCAACATCCGATGGAAATGTTATTTATTACAATAAAAGTTGGTTGGAATACACAGGAGCAAGTTTTGATAAATTAGTGAATGAAGGATGGGCAAAATGGATTCACCCCGATGATTTGAAAGAGGCTCAAAAAAAATGGAGTCGTTCTATTGGAACAAATGAAGACCTTGACATAGAATTACGGATATTAAATCATAAAGGCGAATATAGATGGCATATCAGTAGAGCAAAAGTAGCAAAAGATGGAGAAGGAAAAGTGCAATTATGGATTGGTTGGTGTTCAGACATACATCAACAAAAAGAACAAACCAAAGAATTGGAAAAAGCGGTTATGAAAAGAACTGCTGAATTAGAAAAAAAGAGTAAAGAATTAGAACAAAAAAATAAAGAAATTACTGAAACCCAAGGGAAATTATTATCAGAATATTCCCGTAGTTTAATTGAAGCCAGCCTCGACCCATTATTTGTAATTAATCCAAAAGGGAAAATTACGGATATGAATCAGTCAGCCATTAAAGTGACGGGGATAATGCGTCAAAAACTAACGGATACTAATTTTTATGATTATTTCACCGATCCCAAAAAAGCCCGAAAAATCTATAAAGAGGTATTTTTGAAGGGTTTTATTACTGATTATCCCCTTACCATCAAAGACCACGTTTTGACTGATGTTCTTTTTAATGGTTCTATTTATAAAGATGAAAAGGGAAATGTGTTGGGTGCGGTGGTGGTGGCAAGGGACGTTACCGAAATAAAAAAAGTCGAAAAGCAATTATTAGTTGCCAAAGAAACTGCCGAGAATGCTCTGAAAATTGCGGAAATTGCCTCAAAATCAAAACAGCAATTTTTGTCGAATATGAGTCACGAAATCCGAACGCCAATGAATGCCATCATTGGATTTACGAAGGTGATGTTGAAAACTGAATTAACCAAAAAGCAAAGGGAATATTTGAGTGCCATTGATTTGAGTGGAGATGCTTTGATTGTGCTGATTAATGATATTTTGGATTTAGCAAAAGTGGAAGCAGGCAAAATGACTTTTGAACAAATTCCTTTTAAATTGTCGGCCACCATTTCGTCCATGATGCACTTGTTTGAACCGAAATTACAGGAGAAAAATATCAAATTAATTAAAGAATACGACAAAAGAATTCCCGAAGTATTGTTGGGAGATCCTGTTCGTTTCAATCAAGTTATGCTGAATCTTTTGAGTAATGCCGTGAAATTCACTTCCGCAGGAAAAATAACGGTAAGTGTTCATTTATTGGAAGAGGACGATAAAAAAGTGACGGTCGAATTCTCCATTAAAGACACTGGAATTGGAATAAAAAAAGATAGTTTAGAAACTATTTTCGGAAGTTTTCAACAAGCCTCCAACGAAACCAATCGTTTGTATGGTGGCACGGGTTTAGGGCTATCTATCGTTAAACAGCTTTTAGAACCACAGGGAGGACAAATATCGGTAGAAAGTGAAATCAATGAAGGCTCAACTTTCAGTTTTACGTTAACGTTTTTGAAAACAAAAGCGAAGGTAGAATTTATGCACGATATGCTACAATTGGACATGGAAATGAAGGGAATCAACGTGCTGGTGGTGGAAGATATACCTTTGAATAGATTATTGATTAAAACACTTTTAGATGATTTTGGGTTTAAATGTGACATTGCAGAGAATGGGAAATTGGCACTTGATAAATTGTATAATAATCCCTACGATATTATTTTGATGGATTTGCAAATGCCCGAAATGGATGGTTTTGAAGCCACTGATTATATCAGAAATAAGCTGAAATTAACCATTCCAATCATTGCTTTAACGGCAGACGTGACGACAGTGGATGCGGGAAAGTGCAAAAAAATAGGTATGGATGATTATATTTCCAAACCTATTGATGAAAAATTGCTTTACAGTAAGATGGTTACTTTAATTAAAAATGCAGTAAGAATCTCAACGGCAAAATCTTTAAAAGAAAATGCCATTGAAAAAGCGAGATGCATTAATTTAGAGTACTTAAATACCCGCACAAAATCAAATCCTAAAATGATAAAGGAGATGATTAGCATTTATTTGGAACAAACGCCCACTTTGATAAGTTTGATGAAAACGAGTTATAATACCCAAGATTGGAAATCGTTATCATCAGCAGTTCATAAAATGATTCCATCGTTTTCGATTATGGGTATAAGCAAAGATTTTGAAGAAATGGCTCGAAAAGTGCAAGAATTTGCCAATTCGCAATTGCTTTCAGAAGGCATTGAAGAGATGGTATTTCAACTTGAAGCCATTTGTGGACAGGCTTGTGAGGAATTGGAAGAGGAATTGAAGCGTTTAGGGTAAACATTCCGCTAAATTAACATTACATTTACAAAAGACATATTTTAACATCAACAATTACGAATAAAAAAATGCACAAGGACAACAAAATAATACTTTTTTTAGTAGATGATGATGCTCTTTTTTTAAAATCCTTAGAGATTGAATTTTGGGGACACCCTAAATTTGCCATAGAAACCTTTGCAACTGGCGAGCTTTGTTTGGAAAGACTACAAAACAAATTTGATAAACCAGAAATCATTGTTTTGGATTATAACCTTGACGGTATCAACAAAAATGCTATGAATGGGATGGAAACATTGGATAAAATCAAAGCCAGAGTCCCAAAAATGCCCGTGATTATGTTGTCGTCACAGGATAAAATAGATATTGCCGTTGATTGTATGCACCACAAAGCATCGGACTACATTGTGAAGAGTGAAACTGCCTTTGTAAGACTACAAGCAAGTATAGAAAATATTTTTAAATATCAAAGAGTACATAAAGAATTGAGTTGGTATATGGATAGAATGTAGATGAGTGAAGTAATTAAGTTAATTTTCAAAGATTTAAATACGAAATTATCAAAAAAAATACGGTTTCATGTTTCATGAAGCCGTATTTTTTTTGATAATTATTTGTAAGTATTCAAACAACATTTCGCTTTTAAATAAATGTCGGATATTTAATTAGTTATTTTATTAACACCTAACTCCCAAGCCCTACTGAATGTGGGAAAGATGTAACTTTTTTGGAAAATTCTGTAATACTTTCTAAAATAATCCTCCTCAATTTTGTGTTTAGTGAAAACCAATTCACTGAATAAATAAAATTAAGATGAAAAAGATTACCATTTACCTTCTGACAATCACTGCCCTATTGTCGTTCACGCCAACGCCTTCAATGGCAAATAATGAAAGCAGCACCATTCCTACTGAAAAGGTTGAAAAAATAGAATCAGCCGAAGCTAAAGCAATGATTTCTCGCTTAGAAGAAATCAAGGCAATGGACAAATCTAACATGAGTTCTATGGAAAAAAAGGCTCTACGAAAAGAAGTTCGTTCTATCAAAAAAAGCCTTGCTCAAACGAGCGGAGGGGTTTATCTATCGGTTGGTGCAATTATTATTATTATTTTATTACTGATTTTGTTACTATAAAAAAATAATTGTCCTTAAAAACGCCAAGACTCAAATTAATTTTAAAACAATTAATTTGAGTCTTGGTGCCTTAGTGGCAAAATATTTTATCTCCGCAATCAACCAATGCAATTACAATTTAAAGATTTAGGCAGAATATTCAGGTCTACCTTCAAGTCATGGAACGATAAAGACCCTTTTCGTCAAAGTGCGGTTATTGCTTATTATGCCATTTTCAGTATTCCTGGATTATTGGTTTTAATCATTTCAATCACAGGATATTTCTTCGGAAAAGATGCCGTCAATGAAAATATTATCAGCCAAATTTCAAGCACGATGGGAGCCGATACTGCCACATCCATCAAAGAAATGCTAACCAAAGTGAGCGAATCAAAATCTTCAGTTGTTGGCTCTATTGTGAGCATTGGCGTATTATTGATGGGTGCAACGGGTGTTTTTGTGGAATTACAGAAATCATTGAACGATATATGGCACGTTAAAATGATGAAACAAAATGGTGTCTGGCTCATCGTAAAAGCACGGCTTTTTTCTTTCGGATTAATTGTTGCTATTGCCTTTTTATTGTTGGTTTCATTAGTAGTTTCTACTGGATTAACCGCACTCAGCGGACTCATCGAAGGTTACACATCTGATTTTATGGTGGTTATTTTCAACATCCTTAATTTCCTTTTCTCATTAGCGGTGATTTCCCTACTTTTTGCCATGATGTATAAGATTTTACCCGATGCCAAAATCGAATGGAAACACGTTTGGGTGGGTTCTTTAATTACGGGTTTGTTGTTCACTATTGGTAAAACAGCCTTAGCTTTCTACTTCGGAACTGCTAACCCAGCTTCAGTTTACGGAGCAGCGGGTTCAGTCATTCTGATGCTTTTGTGGGTTTCATATTCTTCGATGATTGTCTTTTTTGGGGCAGAGTTCACAGCAGCCTACGCCCGAAGATATTCAGGAAAAATTGCACCCACGGAAAATGCAAAGGCAGTTGCTCCTGAAACCGTCAAAAAATAAAGTGTGAATATTATAACTCTTTGCTTTAATTATATAACACTTTCGATACTATAAAAACGCACCTTTGTTACACACAAAATACTGAACATCATGGAAAATAAAATCATTAAATATATCCAGTTGTCTTCTGAAAGCATTGGCATTAATTCTATATTATCAAATATCAATCAGTCTCAATTTAGAGGCAAATTATTGCGGTATGTTTTAACGACGACGGCACTAATCCTTTGGATTATTTTCAACATTGGAGCCATCCAATATTATGATTTTCAACCTTATATTTTAGTGGTCATGAATTTGATATTGTACTGCATAATTGCTTGCATGGCAAGTGAACATTATTCAAATATTCCTAAAAAGGATTCATATACTCAAAATAAATCCACCTCTAAACACAAATAATTATGAAATTAGATCCTAAAAATACCAAACGCCCCTTTCCAGATATGAACAATGAATTGAAAGAGAATTTTAATTATCCGCCCAATGAAGATGTTTACGCACAAATGAAAAAAGAATCAGAAATTGACCCTGAGAATCCTTCACAATTGAAAGAATCAACCGAAGAAACGGGTGCTTGGAATGAAAAGTCTTTTGAAGAGGATATGGTAGGCGATGATTTGGACGTGCCAGGTTCGGAAATGGATAATGAGCAAGAAAATAATGGTATGGAAGATGAAGAAAATAATTATTATAGTCTTGGTGGAGATAATCACGAAGATTTAGAAGAGAATCGTGGATTAGATTGATTATTATGGTTCTATTCAGATTAAATTTATGAAAATAATTGAAAATATAATTTTTATGAAAATAATCAATTGTAATGGAAACAATTGGTAATCAAGTATGTACACTCTTTTTATTAGCAATTCCCATTGCGTGTGTTGCATGGACGGTTACGCACGAAGAAGTTTTCAAAGAACCCAGAGAATATTGCGTTGAGCATTCTAAGAATGGAAAGACACTTTTAAGACGTAAATTTTTCTACCTCTTCACCTGTGAATATTGTTTCAGTCATTACGTAACGGCATTTTTTATCTTTTTTGTGGATTATAAATTACTCATGCCCGATTGGAGAGGATACGTTATTGCCCTTTTTTCATTAGTTTGGATTGCCAACGTTTATATAAGTCTGTTCGCCTTGATTCGGCAAAATGTGAGGAAAGAAAAAACAGAAATTGAGCTATTGGAACAGAAAATTAATTAAAAAACCATTATTATGACCGAACAAAAAACCGCTATCATCCGACATCTCAAAGATTTTATTTTTATCACGCTTGGGGTTTTCTCGGCGGCTTTTGGTTTTAAGGGCTTTTTATTGACTAATCATTTTATTGATGGTGGAGCAACGGGAATTTCTTTACTTATTTCCGCTCTGACAAAAATTCCACTCTCCGTTCTTTTAATATTGGTAAATATTCCCTTTATTTTTCTTGGTTACAAAATAATGGGAAAAGCTTTCGCCATTAAAACATCGCTTGCGATTGCTGGGCTTGCTTTGGTGGTTGGCACAGTAAACTTCCCAAACATAACGAATGACAATTTATTAGTGGCAATTTTTGGAGGATTTTTCCTTGGGTCGGGCATTGGACTTGCCGTTCGAGGTGGGGCGGTGATTGATGGCACGGAAGTTTTAGCAATATTTTTAAGTAGAAGATTTGGGACGAGTATGGGAGATATTATCATCGTAATTAACGTCATTATTTTCTCGGTTGCCGCTTATTTTTTATCGCTTGAAATTGCCATGTACTCTTTAATAACTTACTTAGCAGCCTCAAAAACACTTGATTTCATCGTGGATGGCATTGAGGAATATATGGGTGTAAAGATTGTTTCATTAAAAAGTTATGAAATCGCCAATATGATTAAAGATGATATAAATTGGGGTGTAACGATATACGAGGGCAAAAACGGTTTTGGTAAAAAAGGAGAAATGAAGAAAATTGATATTGTTTACTCAGTAGTTACTCGATTACAATTAAATCGCTTAAATGCTGAAATTGAAAAGATTGACCCAAACGCTTTTATTGTTATCAATAGCGTTAGAAATATTAAGGGAGGCATGGTAAAAAAACGCCCTTTGCATCATTAAAACCATATTTTCAACAATTTAAAATCAAAAAACAATGAACAACATTTTCAAAGGATTAATCGCAGGTTATGGAGCCAGCAAATTAGGTGGAGGCTGTTTTGGAACAGTAATCGTGTTTGTCATTATTTGGGTCATTTTGGAACGATGTGCATAACAGTTCATCTATAACCTCTAAACTAAATGAAAGAAGACTTTATACTACCTTTTTATGTAAAATCATCCATCATTATTATTGGTCTTTTTGTCTTCGTGTACATTTTATACCTCACACAGAGTATAATTGTCCCCATTATTTATTCTACAATTATTGCCATAGTATTGAATCCGATGGTGAATTTTTTTACGAATCGAAAAGTTAATGAGGTCTTAGCAATTTCTATTACGTTAACAATTGCCATTGTCATTACACTACTTATTATTTCGTTTCTGTCAATTCAGATGATGCAATTCACAGATTCACTTCCAAAATTTGTTGAGAAGTCCAATCAAATTGCTGACTCATTTGAACTTTGGGCATCCAACCGTTTCGATATTGATAAGATTAAAATTCATTCAATGGTCTTAAAAAAAAGGTCGGAATTTATTAATAATGGGGGCGTAATGATTGGACAAACCATCATCAGCACGGGAAGTAAAGTAATCGTTGCTCTGTTGATTCCAGTGTATGTTTTTATGATTTTATTTTATCAAAAACATCTAATAAAATTTATTCATGAACTATTCAACAGAAAGGAATACGGAGAGGTTGATGCGGTGTTGAATTCAACAAAATTAATTATTCAAGGATATTTAGATGGTCTTTTTTTAGAAGCCTTGATTATGGCATTTTTGAATTCTGCAACGCTGTTGATTATCGGGGTAGATTATGCTATTTTATTAGGAATCCTTGGAGCAATCGTAAATGTGATTCCTTACGTGGGAGGGATAATTTCTATCTTTTTTCCCGTAATCATTGCCATTATTTCTGATACGCCCTCTGATGCTATTTTAGTGATAATCTTTTATTTAATTATTCAATTTTTTGATGTGCATTATATCGTTCCAAAAGTGGTGGCATCGAAGGTGAAAATAAATGCTTTGATTTCAATTATCGTGGTTTTGTCAGGTGGAGCATTATGGGGTTTGCCTGGAATGTTTCTTTCCATTCCGATCACAGCTATCGTGAAGGTGATTTTTGACCATATTGAGCCAGTAAAACCTTGGGGGTTTTTGTTGGGCGTTCCTCCAAATGGCATTCCATCGAATGTTCCATTAAAAGAAAAACCTTCTAAATCAATTTTTTCTTTAATAAAACGGAAGTTAAAACTTCAATAATATCAACAAATTATGAAAATATCCATTGGATTATCAACAGAGCAATTAAAAACGAGTACCGATATTCTTTCAAATGTATTGGCAGACGAATCAACTTTATACATGAAAACCAGAAAATTTCATTGGAATGTTTCGGGTGAAAGTTTTATGGAGTTACACAAATTATTTGAATATCAATACAAAGAAATCGAAGAAATTATAGATGAAGTGGCAGAGAGAATTGGCAAATTGGGGAGTGTGACTATCGGAACAATGGCTCAGTTTGTTGAAATGACAAGATTGAAGGAATCTCCCGATGATTATCCTGTTCGTTTGAAAATGATTGAAGAATTATTGAAAGACCATGAAACAGTGATTAAAGCAATCAGAGAGGACGTTGAAAAATGTGATGAAAGGTGGTGATGCTGGAACAACCGATTTCCTAACGGCAATTATGAAACAACATGAAACAATTGCATGGACTTTGAGGAGATATTTAAAATAATTTTAACGCAAAAACATGGCAACTTTCAAATTATCAAAGGCAACCCAAGAGGGAAAACGTAGAAGGTCGAAGGAATAAATCCTGATTCGGACAAAAGAATGACCATTCAAGGCGGGCAAGAAGGTATTGAGGTTGGGAAAAAAATCCTCAAAGCGAAAATCCTTTGACGCTCGCCACGATGCAACGGGGATGACTCCTAAAAAATACATCAATAAATTGCTCTGGGATGATGAAGCTAAAATTGGTGGTTCAGTGGAGATTCCTGATGAACTTTTTAAGAAGAAAAGTAAGTAATAATTTCTACCAATTTTAAACAAATTAACATAACAATCTAAATTCTAAAACAATGATTAAAAGAGAAGGAAAACTAAATCTGTCCACGTCGGGTGGAAGCGATTTGAATCAGGAATTAGTTGAAAATAGTGATTACACGAAATCAACTTCTGAAAGTGGAATGATGAGTAATGATGGTGTTGAATCATCAGATATGAACAACGATGAAAATACGGATATTGCTAATGGTTCTTCGGGATCAAATCAAGGCAGTATGATGGGCGAAAACGATGTTGAGGATTATGACAAAAAAGATGCAAAGGGTGGAAATAGTGTAAGTAATCATTCAAATGATGATAATTACAAAGTGTCTGATATGAATAGTAGAATGGGTATTGAAAAGGAAAACAAACTATATGGAAATTCGCAACCAACACAGTTGAAAAATGATCCAACTGAAAACGATATGCCTTATGACGTGCCAGATGACCAAACGCCCCGAATGTCTGATATGCCCAAAAATATTGAGAAAATGACCAACAAAAGTGCCCCTAATAAGTCTGTAGATGAATAATTTTTATAACAATCTGTTTGAAATATTTTACATTTTGAACAGATTGTTTTATAATCAACTTTAATACCTTTTTAAAATTACAAATAATTGTTTATCCGTATCAGGTAAAACAATTAGTGTGAAAGATGTAATTCTTTTCAAAAATTATATAACAGTTTATATTTCTGACGTTATGATATTTGTACGTTACAAAATCAAACAAAACTATATTAATTATGACAACTCACTTCAAAATAGTGTCCTTTTTTATTGCAATCACTTTTTTATCATCGTGTGTAACTAAAAAAAAATTCGTTGATTTACAATCAAGATACGAAAAAGCCCAGACCGATTTGGTGAAATGTGGCGACAGCGTTCAGGATTACAAAGACCGTTTGGCAGCAATGGCACGAACAAATCAGGAAAATGAAACTTCAAAAGTTCAGAGTGATGCTAAAATTACTAATTTAAACGAACAAATTACCGATTTAAGAAAAACTCGTGATAAACAATTAGATGCCGTTGGAAATTTGACCGTTTTATCGAAAGAAGCCAATGCCAATATTGATAAAACGCTTTCGCAAATGGAGCAAAAAGATAAATACATCAATATTTTAAGAGCCGCCCGCACCAAAACAGATTCATTAAATTTGGCTTTGGCATTGAACTTAACAAAGGTTTTAGCCAATGGAATCGAAGACCAAGATGTGGAAGTGAAAGTGGACAAAACAGTGGTGATGATTAACCTTTCCGACAAAATGCTTTTCACATCTGGAAGTGCAAAAATTTCATCGAAAGCAAATTCTATTTTAGAAAAAATTGCTCAAATTGTAAAGTCAAGACCTGAATTGGAAGTAATGGTGGAAGGATATACCGACAACGTAGCAATCAATACTGAATGTGTTTCTGATAATTGGGACTTGAGTGTGAAACGGGCAACTTCGGTGGTTCGTGTGATGCAACAAACTTTCAACATTGACCCAAATAAATTGATTGCGGCGGGAAGAGGAGAATTCAATGCTTTGACGAGTAATAGCACAGCCGAAGGAAGAACAACCAACCGTAGAACTCGCATAATTTTAATGCCAAAATTAGATCAGTTTTATGATTTATTAAATCCTGATAAGAAGTAGGCAGTACTTGGAAAACATTAATTTGTTGAATATTTTATAAAATACCCTCTTTTGGTTAGCGGTCAGACGATAGTTACCTCGTTAATTAATAGGCAAATCAAAGTATTTCAAATTGGTACAATATCCTCATTTTCAATAGTTATTAAATTAAAAAATAGTCATCGGAAATTTCGTTGACTATTTTTTTTGTAAATTTTAAGTGTGAATGATGTAATTCTTTTACAAAATTGTGTAACGCATTTTTTTATAAAAGCTTAAACTTTGTATTTAGATTTAAAATTAATTAACAATGATATGAAGGTATTAATGGTGCTGACTTCCCACAGCGAATTGGGCAACACGGGCAAGAAAACGGGTTTTTGGATTGAAGAATTTGCTTCACCTTACTATGCTTTTACGGAGGCGGGTATTTCAATAATGTTGGCTTCTCCGAAAGGTGGGCAACCACCAATTGACCCAAAAAGCGACGAACCTTCCAGTCAAACACCTGCAACTATTCGTTTCAAAGCGGATGCAGATTTGCAGAAATTATTGGCTCATACCAAAACATTAACCGAAGTTTCTGCGGGTGATTTTGATGCTATCTTCTACCCAGGCGGTCACGGCCCCTTGTGGGATTTAACAACGGATAAAGATTCCATAAAATTGATTGAAGATTTTTGGAAAACTGGAAAACCAGTCGTAGCCGTTTGTCATGCACCATCAGTTTTGCTGAATGCAACGGATGAAAATGGTGAGTTTTTGGTGAAAGGTAAGAAAGTTACGGGTTTCACCAATACCGAAGAAGAAGGCGTACAATTGACTGATATTGTGCCATTTTTATTGGAAGATGAACTAAAAAATAAAGGCGGTATTTATTCTAAAAAAGCCGATTGGGAGTCCTACGTAGTGAAAGATGGAATGTTAATTACGGGTCAAAACCCAGCCTCATCCGAAGAAGCTGCTCAGGAATTAATTAAGGTTTTAGCGGATAATAATGTTCCAATTTCGACCATTCGTCCTGGTGTTATGGCTTCTTGAAACCAACAAATTTCAATTTAATAGTGTAAAATATGCCCAATAAAACGATTACCTCTAAATCAAACCTATATTTATTAACTGTTTTGCTATCAGTAAATTGTACCTCATTTTCGCAAAATAAAACCTCAAAAACTGATACTTTACCAGCACCATTTGCAACCAAATCAAAAATGAATTTTAGTAATGCAGTGGGTTGGAAGGATGGTGAAAAACCAGTTGCTCCCGCAGGCTTCACCGTAACAAAATATGCCGATGGTTTTGAGAATCCTCGGTGGATGTACGTTACGCCAAATGGTGATGTTTTGGTGGCGGAAACTAATTCAAATCATAAATTAATTGAGAAAATTGGAGGACCTTTGGTGGGTGCTTCAAAGTCAAATAATTTAAGTAAAAGTGCCGACCGAATTGCTCTTTTGAGAGATACGAATAAAGACGGAATTCCAGATATGCGAACCATTTTTATGACCAAAAACAACAAACTGAATCAGCCTTTTGGAATGGTTGTGGTGGGCGATTATCTCTACGTAGCCAATACTGATGCGGTTTTAAGGTTTAAATAACGGCTGGACAAACTACAATTACGGGCGAAGGTGAGCGAATTGCAGAATTAGTTTCGGGCAAATTCCCTCGTCATTGGACAAGGAATATTATCGCCAGTCAAGACAATACAAAATTATACGTGGCAGTGGGTTCAAAAACCAATATTGGGGAAGATGGCATTGAACAAGAGAATGGCAGAGCCCAAATTATTGAAATGAATTTAGACGGTTCGGGCAAACGTATTTTTGCGTATGGACTCAGAAATCCAGTAGGAATGGGATTTGCTCCAGGCACAAAAACACTCTGGACAGCCGTGAATGAAAGAGACGAATTAGGGGATGATTTAGTACCCGATTACCTTACCAGTGTTAAAGAAGGTGGTTTTTATGGTTGGCCCTACTCCTATTACGGACAACATATAGACCCAAGAGTTCCCGAAAAAAGACCTGATTTAGTAGCAAAAGCAATCGTTCCAGAAGTTCCGCTCGGTTCGCACACAGCATCATTGGGATTGGCTTTTTGTACGAAAAAATCCTTCCCAAGAAAATACCAAAATGGCGTATTTATTGCTCAACATGGTTCGTGGAATCGAACGTTATTATCGGGCTACCGAGTGGTTTTTGTTCCTTTTGAGGATGGTAAACCCGAAGATTTTTTGACTGGATTTATCATTACCGCCGATAAAAAAGTACACGGCAGACCAGTTGGCATAACCGAAATGCCCGATGGTTCTATGTTGGTTACGGATGATATTTGTAATACGATTTGGCGGGTGAGTGCTGATTCGAAGTAGTTAATTTCCAGTCCCCCGAAGATAAGCAATCATGGTTGCAATGATTATATACGTTATGCTGTTAATAGTTAAACAGACACACAAAAAATCTTTCCAATTATGATAATTACCCTTCAAGTGATCACTTTTTTGCTTACTATTTGTTTCGCAAAACCACAAGTTCAAACCCTTATTCCTTCTCAAATTACCACCCAAATTGATGAAACACAACAACTTTATGCTGATTGTCAGTTGAAAGGAATTGTTAATTATGATGCCTTTAAACAATCCGTTGCAGGTTATCAAGAATTTCATCCCAAGAAATCCATCATCACTATCGTTGATTTTGCCTTGCCTTCCAATGTTGAAAGGTTCTTCGTAATTGATATTTCCACTAAAAAATTATTGTTTTCTTCCTTAGTGGCTCACGGCAAAAAATCGGGCGACAATATGGCTCGTTCATTTTCAAATAAATTAGAATCGCATCAAAGTAGTTTAGGCTTTTATTTGGTTGGCAATAAAATTCATAGTCCAAAACATGGCATGGCTTTATTACTTTTTGGATTACAAAAAGGCATAAATGACAACGCCCGCCGCCGAGAAATTATTATTCACGGAGCTAATTATGTGAGCTCAGAATTTGTGAAAAATTTTGGCAGATTGGGCAGAAGTTTTGGCTGTCCTGCTTTACCTAATAATCTTATTCCGCAAGTTGTTCCTGTGTTGGCAGATGGAAGTTTGCTTTTTATTCGTGGGTGATGGTAAATTTAGGCGATTTTTTAAGTTGATTTTGAGGGTATGAGGCTACACAGGAGAACGCCTGCTGCAGAGAACCACAGAGTTTAAAATCGAGAACCATAGCGTGTTTTAAGGAGATTTTCTCTGTGGTTCTTAGCGGCAGGCGTTCCTGTGTGATCTCTTTCCCTCAAAATTTGTTGTATTACATTAACAATCTCTAACCCTTTACGCAATGAAATCTTCCTCATTTTCAAGCACTAAAAGCATCATATTTTTATGCTGTGTAATCATCATTTCCCTTGTTTCGGGTTGTAAAAAGAAAGACAAAAGGAAAGGTTTTTCTCCTGATTCAAGTGTGTATTCTTCTCAGAATTATACAAACTTAACCCTTGACAGTCAGACCGTTATATCGTTTCTTAAAGCAAATCCCATTTCAAATAGTGTTAGTAAGGAAGTGGTAGAATTTTACACCAAACGGAATAATCAATTAGGTTGGTTCAATCAAAGTGGTATGACGTGTGCTGCTCCCAATTTTCATAATAGATTACAAAATTATAGTCGAGATTTTGCGGATAGTAGTCTGAACAATAAGGCGTTAGATTTGATGATGTACAATTTTGAGGCGGATGAGAAGGTATTTATGTCAAAGATAAATCAAGTGGAAAAATTGGATTTATTACTAACCGTCACTTTTTTCAAATATGCTCAAAAAGTTTACGGAGGAACCACAAAAAGCTCCTTCGACCATGAATGGTTTATTCCCCGCAAGAAGAAAGATTATCAAATGGTTTTGGATTCGTTGGTATCTTCTGCCCTCTGCGAAAAGTTGCAAGAACCTCTAAATCAACAATATATCCGTTTAAAAGACAAGTTAAGACAGTATCGAATTATCCAGAAAAAAGGTGGATTTCCAGTAATTGTTACTACTCAAAAAACATTCGTTGTTACACAAAGTGACTCTTCTTTATTGAACTTGAAACAGCACTTATTTTTATCGGGAGACTTAAAAATAAATGATAAAACAATCGTATTTACTGATTCATTAAAGACCGCCGTTCAACTTTTTCAGAGACGAATGGGTTTGTTGGAATCTGGCAAAATAGATAAGTTGACTTTGATAGAATTGAATCACCCCATTGATTTTCGGATTAAGCAAATGATGGTGAACATGGAACGGCTTCGTTGGATTCCCGAAAAGATGGAAAGTAATTATTTACTGATTAATATTCCAGAATTTAGATTGCATATTTTTGAAAATGAAAAGCAAGTTTGGGCTACAAATGTGGTGGTCGGAAAGGCAGTTACGAAGACGAGTATTTTTAAAGGAAATTTGTCTCATATCATCCTAAATCCCTACTGGGGCATTCCAACAAGCATTGTTCGGAATGAAATTTTACCAAAATTAAAAGAAAATTCCAACTATTTAAAAAACAACAATATGGAAGCATTTGCGGGTAAAAACGTAATTAACCCCAACAGTATTAATTGGAATAAATACGGAGAAAACGTTCCTTTTGACTTCCGACAAAAACCAGGGAAAGACAATGCTTTGGGTAAAATGAAGTTTATGTTTCCTAATAATTACCACATTTACCTCCACGATACACCTTCTAAAAGTCATTTTGGGAACACAAAAAGGGCTTTTAGTCATGGTTGTATTAGGGTTGAAAACCCGAAGAAGTTAGCGATGTATTTACTTAAAAATCAACCCGTTTGGAATGAACAAAAGGTTGATAAAATTCTAACAACCAATACCCAAACGGGCATAAAAGTCAATCCATCCATACCCGTTTATATTGCTTATTTCACGGCTTGGGTAGATGGAAATGGACAATTGAATTTTAGAAATGATTTGTATAACTTGGACAGCAAACTGTCGAGAGAGGTTTTTGGGAATTGAAATATGTGAATGATGTAAGTCTTTAATATTATTATGTAACAAAATTTGTAATATAGAACCTACCTTTAATTTTTCCAAATCTAAACCAGTCTATGAAAATTGAATATCCTATTAAAAATCCTCACGTTCAGTATGTTGAAAATATTTTGGCTTCCTTAGAAACTAATGTTCATAATGGATTAACTCATCACGAAGCCCACAAGCGGAATAATGATTTTGGATTGAACGTTTATGAGGCCCAAGTACAAAAAAGTATTTGGTTGATTCTACTACAACAATTTAAAAGTCCAATTGTCTATTTATTGGTTTTTGCGATTTTAGTTTCGGCTTATTTTCAACATTTTATCGAAGCAATTGCCATTGGTGTCGTGATTTTGGTAAATGCTATCATTGGTTTTTTGATGGAAATGCAAGCTCGCCGTTCCATGAATGCCTTGAAAGAAATGGACATAATCAAGTCCAGAGTGCTTAGGGACGGCAAAAATCAAGAAATCCCTTCCGAAAATATTACAATTGGAGATATTGTTTTATTAGAAGCGGGCGATATTATTCCTGGCGATGGGCGTTTGGTAGAATCCAATCAATTGCAGTGTGACGAATCTTCTCTCACGGGCGAATCCGTGCCTACGCAAAAAAATCTTGACCCTCTTTCCGCAGAAGCCGTCCTTGGCGACCAGCATAATATGGTTTTTAAAGGTTCGTCAGTGATGAACGGAAACGGGAAGGCGGTCATTACGGGTATCGCCAAAGACACCGAATTAGGCAAAATAACGTCCTTAGTTGAAAGTGCTGAAGAAACTGAAACGCCCTTAAATAAGAAACTTAGTGCTTTGAGCAAAAAACTGATTTGGATTACCTTAATCATGACGGCAATTTTTGCGGTAACGGGTATTATTCAAGGAAAAGAATGGTTGTTAATTCTTGAAACTTCCATTGCCTTAGCCGTTGCGGCATTCCCAGAAGGCTTGCCCATAGTGTCAACGGTGGCATTATCCTACGGAATGTTGTTGATGGCAAAGCGAAATGCAATTGTTAAAAAACTATCCGCCGTTGAAACTTTGGGAAGTACCAGCGTGATTTTAACCGACAAAACAGGAACGCTTACGGAGAATAAAATTTACGTGGACACCTTCTGTTTTCCCGAAGAAAATGTGAAAGCAACCATTGAAAATAATGTGCTAAAATTTAACGAAGGAGAAATACAGAAAAGTACCGTAAACTTTGAGAAATTGAAGATTGTGGGGGCTTTGTGTAATAATGCTTCGCTTGAAAAAAAAGGCAAAAAAGAGAAAGAAATTGGCGACCCCGTTGAAATTGCTTTAATCCATTTAGCGGATGCTTCGGGTAATCCCGCCCGTGAAATCCAAAAGCAATTTGAACGTATTGGTGAAATTCCTTTTAGTGCTGAAACCAAAATGATGGCAACTTTACACAAAACGCCAAACGGTAATTTTGTGGCTGCTAAGGGTGCAGTGGAGCAATTGATAGAAAAATGCAAGAAGATTCAATCGGGCGAAACGGTAAAAGAATTAAGTGAAGACGAAAGAAAAAAAATCTTGGATGAGTCAGAGAGATTATCGGAAGACGGTTTGCGAGTTTTGGCATTTGCATATAGAGAAGAAGCGAATATTAACAAAGAGGATTACTTGAATGATTTGATTTATGTTGGCTCAATTGGGTTTTTAGACCCGCCCCGATTAGACATTAAAAGTGCCATTATCAGTTGCCGAAACGCTGGTATTATAGTAGTAATGATAACGGGCGACCATCCCAAAACGGCTTTAAATATTGCCAAAAAAGTGGGTCTGGTGGATGAGAATGAGCAATCTGTTATTACTGGAAAAGATTTACCCGAAGGAAAATCTTTAACCAAAGAGTGGAAAGATCGAATTCTATCAACTGCCGTTTTTGCCAGAACAACGCCCAAACAAAAATTAGATATTGCCGATATTTACCAAAAAGCAGGCAATATCGTTGCCATGACGGGCGATGGTGTGAA
>JAYVRF010000076.1:0-8680 GCA_043756925.1 Arcicella sp.
TTTGTTTATTTTCATCCAATGCAATTGTTGTGAAGTTCTTATCCATAGATTTTTACATTAGCGAATTTTTATTTTGTCCCCTCATTTTGGTTTGTCTTAAAACAATCTTTCAAAACAAACTCAACACCAACAAAATTACCAACATTCCCAATAAAAACCAATAAAGCCAAATTTACCCATCTTTTGTGGGTAAATTTGGCTTTATTGTTGAGGTAATTATCTGAGTCCGAGGGCTAATCATAAATATCTTTTCTATGACCAAGTTTGATAACGTCTATGACAAGTTCATCATCAAAAACTTCATAGATAACTCGATAATCGCCAATTCTAATTCGATAACCATCTCGCTTTTTCAAGTTTTTATAACCAACTGGACGAGGATTTTCTGATAATTCGTTGATAACTTCAATGATTGGTTTGGCAATATTATCTGGGAGTTTATCTAATTGTTTCTCTGCCTTTTTAGTTAATAGAACGGTGTAATTAGGCATTTTTCAGTTTACGTTTTTTTATATAATCATTAAATAATATACGTTTACCATCGTCAGTTCTTTTGAATTCATCATACTCTTGAATATCATCTAATTCTTCAAGGGCATCAATCATTGAATCAAATTCTTTCGACGAAAGTACAACCAATTTACTTCCAGAAGTATCAGTAATATATTGAGGATGAACAGCAATCATGATTTTGATATTTTAAATTATTATACAAATTTATGCTATTTCTCTACACCTTCAACAAATAATCCCTCAATTTCCCTTCCAAATCATTCACTGACATATTTCTAAAAATTCCGCCGTGATTGATGAATGATATTTCTCCTTTTTCTTCCGAAACCACGATGATTGCGGCATCGGTTTGTTCGCTCATGCCAAAAGCTGCACGGTGTCTGAAACCCAAAGTAGGCGAAATAGTACCACTTTCTGAAACGGGTAACATACATCTCGCCGCCGCCAAACGTCCTTCTCGAATAATTACGGCTCCATCGTGGAGGGGACTATTTTTATGGAAGATACTCAAGAGCAATCTTTTAGATACCTCTGAATCAATCACATCGCCTGATTCAATGTATTTTTTCAAGTCATCTTCTCGCTCAATTACAATTAAAGCTCCTGTGTGAGTAGTTGCCATATTTTTGGTGGCTTCAACGATAGATTGGAGAGAAGTAATATTTTCTTTGGTGGTTTTTGGGGTATAAAATTTTCTCAAAAAAGTATTTTCACGAATGGATGTCGAGCGACCTAACATCATCAAAAAACGCCTAATTTCTTGTTGGAAAATTATCAATAATGCCAATACGCCTACGTTCATAAACTGTCCCAAAATTGCCGATAATAATTCCATTCCCAGTGCTTGGGCAACTAAATAGACAACATAAATGAGGATGTATCCAAAGAAAACTTTATTTGCAATACTTCCTTGAATCAGTTTATAGACTTGATATAATAAAAAAGCGACAAGCATTATGTCTAAAATATCAATCCAATCAATCGTTAAAAATCCTATTTGCATAATATCAGTTATCATTTATCAGTTACCAATTATCAACTCGTTTTGAGGATTAATTTTCCCTATTCTTCCTTCCTCCCTTACTCCTAATAATATATTTGCATCCAAACATATCATCGCATATTCATTCATCCTCGAAGGTTCACAAACGCCTATGAAATCGCCTTTTTTTTCCAACATATCCGTAATTACTTGAAAATGAAGGTGTGGCGACCAATTTCCATTGGTGGGATAATTACCAAATTCAGCAATTTTGTCGCCCGCTTTGATATTTTTCCCTTCGTAAATGCCTTCGAGACATTCTAAATTTAGGTGTCCATAAAGAGTATAAAAAGTATTTCCTGCTAAATTATGTTCTAAAATAATAGTTGGTCCATAATCTCCAATATTGTCGTTATTTGCAAAGCTATGAACTTTTCCCTGCATTGGAGCATGCACGGGCGTACCCGCTTCTGCCCAAACATCCACGCCCAAATGAATAGAACGAGGTTCGTTGGATTGTTGAAAATGCTTAGTAGTTCTATAAATATAACGATTTTCCAAATAACCTCCAACTGCACAAACGGCATTTGCTCCTTTAATTTTCCGAGAAACGTACTCGTCCATTATCTCCACATTCAACAAATCCAAGGAGTGGAGGTCAGTATTATTTTCAGTTAGGTCAATGTGAAGAATCGTATCCTTCTGAAAATTGAAAGGTACGATGGGGTGGAAGTTGTAAGTTTTTAATATTTCTACATTCATAGTGAGCTTTGGCACGTAAATGAGACTTGCCCTTATTTTGTTATACCCAAACTTGCGTTCCCTCGGTGCAATTTTTACACATCTCAATCTCTGAGCGGGAACGAATGAGCGTTTTTCTAAATTTTTGATAACTTACTCCAAACCATAAATTTTTGAAAGTTTGGGTTTTCATATCGCCCAAACGATAATGAGCATCTTTATCGAAACAACATGGCACTACTAAGCCATCCCACGTAATCACGCAAGAGTGCCACATTTTCCAACAATGATTAATTAATTTATTCTTGATTTTATAACTTCCATCTCGCTGTTTTGTATAACGTGAATATTCATCAATCGTTGGAATTAAGTCTGAACCATTCTCATAATCATATATTTGTGCGGTTTTAAGTCCAACTTCATCAACGCCTAATGCTGCCGCCAGTTCATGCACCTCCGCAATTTGATGTTGATTGGGTTTTACGACCAAAAACTGAAATACGATGTGTGGTGTAGCTGATTTTAATTCCTTTTTCCACTTTACCATATTGCGAGTTCCTTCGATTACTTTTTCTAATTTACCTCCTACTCTATATTGTTCGTACGTTTCTTGGGAAGTACCATCAATGGAAATAATCAATCTGTCCAAGCCCGATTCTACGGTTTTTTTGGCATTATCATCCGTTAAATAATGGGCATTAGTAGATGTGGCGGTATAAATGCCTTTTTGAGCAGCATAACCTACTAACTCCAAAAATTGAGGGTGTAAATACGGTTCACCTTGGAAATAAAAGATTAAATAAAGCAGCGTATCGGCTAATTCATTAATGGTTCGCTTGAATAAATCACCTTCCAACATTCCCGTTGGGCGAGTGAAAGACCGCAAACCACTGGGACATTCTGGACAACGAAGATTGCAAGAAGTGGTAGGTTCAAAGGAAATACTAAATGGCATTCCCCATTGGGTAGGTTTATTAGTAATTTTGGAATTATAAAAACCAGAAATTACCTTCAAACCATTCCAAATACGTTTTGGGGTGAGTTTAGAGGCAAAGTTTAAACCATCTTTAAAGTTTCCGTTCATGCAAATCGTTTTCAAAATATACTTGCAAGATACCTTTAAACGCTTGGAATGGCAAATTGGGGAGACGTGAAAAGTATGAAATATTGGTATATAAAATCGCTACAATTTCCTACAAAACACCAATAAACTTAAAATTTGAGATTTGAATTTTAATTTCCACACAAAACAATATAAATTATTCAAGAAAAAACAGTAAATTTCATCAATAAATAAACACAAACCCATGAATAATACCAGAAGAGAATTTATTAGAAAATTTAGTGGCACATCCGCCCTAATTGTAGGCGGAATGGCTTTAACCGATGCTTATGGAAAAACAATCACCTTAAAATCAGAAGTTAAAGTTTCCGCCAATGATAAAATTAGAGTTGCTCTAATTGGTTCAGGAATCATTGGTCATTACGACATTGACACTGCCTTGAAAGTGCCTGGTGTTGAGTTAGTTGCCGTTTGTGATTTATACAAAGGGCGATTGGAAAGAGCGAATGAAAAATGGGGAAAGGATATTTTTACGACCCGTGATTACCGTGAGATTTTAATTAGAAAAGATGTTGATGCCGTCTTGATTTGTACCTCCGACCATTGGCACGACCGTATTTCGATTGATGCCATGAACGCTGGGAAGCACGTTTATTGTGAAAAACCGATGGTTCACCGCATTGAAGAAGGGCAAGCGGTGATTGATGCCCAAAAGAAAACAGGGAAAGTTTTTCAAGTAGGTTCGCAGGTTGCTAGTTCTGTTTTGACTGCTGAGGCGAAAAAGATTTATGAATCTGGTGTGATAGGAGAATTGACTTATGTAGAAGCAACAAACGACCGAAGTTCAGCGAATGGTGCGTGGCAATACACCATTCCAACGGATGCGAACACGCAAACGGTTGATTGGGATGCTTACGTTGGCGATGCTCCAAAAGTGCCGTTTGATGCAAAAAGATTCTTTCGATGGAGAAATTATAAAGACTATGGAACAGGTGTTGCGGGGGATTTATTTGTTCATTTGCTCACTAATTTGCACACTATCACAGGTTCAATTGGACCTAACAAAATCTTTGCTTTGGGCGAATTAAATTACTGGAAAGACGGACGTGATGCGTATGATTTAGTAACTTCTTTAATGCAATATCCCGAAAGAAAAGAACATCCAGCTTTTCAGTTTTATACTCGGGTAAATTTGGCAGATGGTGGTTCAAAAGGTTCTCCTGCACGTTTTGTGGGTACGGAAGGCGTAATTGAAATGGGGTACGAAAGTCTAATTGTTAAAAACTTCAAACGACCAAAAGCACCAGAATTTGGCGGTTATGATTCTGTAAATACTTTCTCGCAAGCACAGCAAGACGATTCTACGAAAGCGTATAAAGCGATGTACACAGATGAGGAGAAGAAATGGAATTATGGAAAAGAAATCACCTTCAAACAGCCAGCGGGCTACGATTCTCGGTTAGACCATTTTATTAATTTCTTTGAATCAATTCGGACGGATAAAAAAGTACATGAAGATGCCACTTTTGGTTTACGAGCGGCTGCTCCTGCATTAGCTTGTAATCTGAGTGCAGAGTTAGGCAGACCTGTGCTTTGGGATGCAGAGAAAATGAAAATGGTGTAAAACATGACTAATTTTTAAACAAAAAAGGCTCAGAATATGTCTGAGCCTTTTTTATGGAAAGTGAATTGAAAATACTATTTTTCTTCACTGTTTTTCATTTCTTGTACTTGCGTACGAATGTCCTGAGCAAGCGTTTTTAACTGTTGCATTCCGCCTCTTACACGAGTACCGGCTGCTTGATTTTTTTTGTCATAAAACTTGTCAAAATCTCCTTCTAATGACATAA
Source organism: Arcicella sp. (assembly GCA_043756925.1). GTDB lineage: Bacteria > Bacteroidota > Bacteroidia > Cytophagales > Spirosomataceae > Arcicella. Next base: position 5,150 of record JAYVRF010000076.1, read on the forward strand.
TTAAATCTTTTACTTCTGCAAATCTGTTCATAATAGAAACCTGGATTTAGGATGAATAAATAGTTGAAAAAAGCCTTAAATAACGCCGTAGCGTATTTTTATCTCGAAATATAGCTAATTTATTACATCTTACAAATCCAAATAATAAAAAATCAACAAAAAAGGTGAAAAAAACATGAATTTAGGCAAAATCAAGCTGTTTGGTCTGTTCTTCAATGAATTTCTCAGCAATTTGACGGTAAACACCCGCTGTCAATTTATCCTGTACTATTCTGAAGCAATTCATGGTATATTCAACGTCTTCAAGCGTATGTGAAGCCGTTGGAATTATTCTCAACATGATTTGTCCTTTTGGCACAACCGGGTAGGTTACGATTGAACAAAATACGCCCATATTTTCTCTTAAATCCTGCACCAAACCAACCACGTGAGTCAATTCATAATTACCGTGCAAGAACACTGGTGTAACGGGCGAAGTAGTCTCTCCAATATCAAAACCTCTCTCTCTCAAGCCACTTTGCAAGGCTCGAACGTTCTCCCACAACTTCTCACGGAATTCTGGATGATTTTTAATCAATTCCAAACGTTTCATGCCACCCACTACAAATGGCATTGGCAAAGCCTTTGCATAAATTTGTGAACGCATATTATACTTTAAATACATCACAATATCTTTATTTGCTGCTACGAAACCGCCAATTGAAGCCATTGATTTGGCAAATGTTGAAAAGTATAAATCAATACCGTCCATGCAATTCAACATTTCTGGAACTCCTGCACCTGTTGCTCCCATCGTGCCAAATCCGTGTGCATCATCACATAAAATACGAAAATTGAAATCTTCTTTCATCTTTACGATTTCATCCAATGAACCAACTTTTCCAGACATTCCAAAAACGCCTTCGGTAATTACTAAAATACCTCCGCCCGTTTCAGCAACCTTTTTTGTGGCACGCTCCAAATTCTTACGCAACGAATCCATATCGTTATGATTAAACTTGTAGTAATCGCCCATTTTGGCTTTGTGTAAACGAATCCCGTCAATCAAACAAGCGTGAGCCTCGGCATCATACACAATCACATCATTTCTGTCGCACATACATTCAATAACCGACATTACGCCCTGATACCCAAAGTTCAAAAGAAACGAATCTTCTTTACCCACAAATTCAGCCAATTGAGCTTCAAAATCCTCGTGTAGTTGAGAATTACCCGACATCATTCTCGCTCCCATGGGTGCTGCTAATCCGTATTGTGCCGTTGCCTGAGCATCTGCCTCACGAACTTCTGGATGGTTTGCTAAACCCAAATAGTTGTTTAACGACCAGTTTAACATCTCCTTACCCAAGAAAGTCATTCTTGGACCAATTTCCCCCGTAAGCATCGGAAAGGTAAAATAATGATGAGAAAAATGAGCATGGGCTCCGATTGGTCCAAGACCTTTACCAACTTTATCGAAAATATCCACTTTTTGTTATTTTTTTATAATTGTGATTTTATTGAAAATTAGACGATTATACATATAAAAGTCTCAAAGAAAAGGAATTGAAATCTTGGTATTGTTATATACTTTGGGTTTTAATCCTGTATTTAACTTGAAATATTCACAAAGTTAAACGATTATTTGATTATATACAATATGAATAAGACTTTGTATTAAATCAAGTTTATTAACCTAAATGTTTTACTTTACATTGTAATATTTCAAGAACTTGTTTTTTACGTTTTTGAATGTGAATTAGGTTCACTATATTAGTTATTGAAATACCAAATTTGTAATTTTTTATCAAAATTGAATATCTATAAAAAATACAATCCTGTTATGACAAATACTAAGAGTTTATCGGACGTTCATGACGAAGTTGAGATTATTGACTTCTTAGTGGATAATAATGCCATGATTAAAGATTTTTCAAGAAGTCAGCTCGCATGGTTTTTTGTGGAGGAAAATTTTCACATTGTTTTGTTTTTGGCAGAAGGGGAGAAAACTCGTTTTGAAAAATACTTCGTTGAACGTTTTTCCGAAAACATGAATGACATGATTGCCCTTTGGAATAATTTTGACAAACGAATTCAAGCAAGTCAAGAAGTAAGAGTTATGAAATTAGCCAAAAATAAAGTGCATGATTTGATTGCCATGTCTGAGACTTTTAGGGCTTTATTTGGGCGGAGGGATTTTGAGGAGGAGTGAATTATCAAAATGAAACAAAACAAAAGATTTACATAAAACCTAATGCCAAAAATCAACAAAATCCTCATCGCCAACCGTGGTGAAATTGCCTTGCGTGTAATGCGTACTGCCCGTGAGATGGGTATTCAAACCGTTGCCATATTTTCAGAAGCAGATAGAAATTCGCCTCATGTTCGTTTTGCCGATGAAGCCGTTTGTGTTGGACCTCCGCCTTCTAATCAATCTTATCTTTTGGGGGACAAAATTATTCAAATTTGTAAGGATTTAAACGTGGACGCCATTCATCCTGGCTACGGATTTTTATCTGAAAATGCCGATTTTTCAAGGAAAGTATCAGCGGCAGGATTAATTTTCATTGGACCATCGCCCGAAAGTATTGAGTTGATGGGCGATAAATTAACGTCAAAACATACTGTTGCCAAATATAAAATCCCGATGGTGCCAGGCACGCCCGATGCCGTTACGGATAGAACCGAAGCTAAGCAAAAATCTAAGGAGATTGGTTATCCAGTTTTGATAAAAGCCTCGGCAGGCGGTGGTGGAAAAGGGATGCGAGTGGTTGAAAACGAAGCCGATTTTGATGAACAAATGGATAGAGCCGTTTCGGAAGCAATTACGTCTTTTGGCAATGGTGCGGTTTTCATTGAAAAATATATTACCGCCCCCAAGCACATTGAAATTCAGGTACTTGGCGATAAACACGGTAACGTAGTTCACCTTTTTGAAAGAGAATGTTCAATTCAAAGACGACATCAAAAATTGGTTGAAGAAGCTCCTTCTGCCGTACTTACGCCTGAGATTCGGGAGGCAATGGGGCAATGTGCGGTGATGGTGGCGAAGGCTTGCAATTATTATGGTGCAGGAACGGTGGAGTTTATTGTGGACGAAAAATTAGATTTCTTTTTCTTGGAAATGAATACACGTTTGCAAGTGGAACACCCTGTTACTGAGCAAATTACTGGCATAGATTTAGTGAAGGAAATGATCTGGATTGCGGAAGGTAAACCGCTTTCTTTCAAGCAAGAAGACATTAAAATTATTGGTCACGCCATGGAGATTCGAGTTTGTGCCGAAGACCCACGAAATAATTTTTTGCCTGATGTTGGAACGCTTCACACTTACGTGCGTCCACAAGGTAACGGTGTTCGGGTGGATGATGGATTTGAGCAAGGCATGGACATTCCAATTTATTATGACCCCATGATTGCCAAATTAATTACTTACGGAAAAGACCGAAATGAAGCAATTGAGAAGATGATTCGGGCAATTGATGAATATAAAATTTCTGGGATTGAAACGACTTTACAATTCTGTAAATTTGTAATGAAACACGAAGCATT